>JBGYPO010000080.1:0-15761 GCA_041838435.1 Aliicoccus sp.
ATCACATATTTTTATCATCGATTGTAGCGATTTGAACACCGTTTCGCTACAATCACATATTTTTATCATCGATTGTAGCGATTTGAGCACCGTTTCGCTACAATCACATATTTTTATCACCGATTGTAGCGATTCCAGCACCATTTCGCTACAATCCAATAATTTTCAACCCGATTGTAGCGATTTGAACACCGTTTCGCTACAATCACATATTTTTATCACCGATTGTAGCGATTTGAGTAGCTTTTCGCAACAATCCAACAATTTTCAACACGATTGTAGCGACCCAGACTCGCCACCACACCCAATCAAAAAACTACAACTTCACTTCTTCGCCTGAACGCAGTTTATCCGCGATTTGGTCGAGTTTCTTCAACCTGTGATTAACACCGGACTTCGATATCGTCCCACTACTTACCATTTCACCAAGTTCTTTCAAAGTAACCTCTTGGTGCGCTACGCGCAGCTCAGCAATTTCCTGCAACTTCACCGGCAGCTCCTCTAACCCAAGCACTTCGTCAATATATTTGATGTTCTCAACCTGCCTTACAGCAGCACCAATGGTTTTATTCATGTTCGCTGTCTCGCAATTCACTAAACGGTTCACAGAATTTCTCATATCTCTTAAAATTCTTGTATCCTCAAATTTCAATAACGCCTGGTACCCGCCAATCAAACTCAAGAACTCAGCGATTTTCTCCGCTTCTTTCAAGTAAGTGATATACCCTCTTTTGCGCTCGATATATTTCGCATTCAAATCAAATACATTCACTAAATCGGTTAAATTTGCTGCATGCTCTTCATGCAGCGTATATATTTCTAAATGATACGTGCTTGTCTCAGGATTATTCACTGATCCGCCTGATAAAAATGCACCGCGTAAATAACTGCGCGTACAGCATTCACTCGACTTCACGCGTTCAGGAACCTCATCACTCAAAACGTCACCATCCAAAATAGATAAATCCTCTAAAATATCTCTGACGTCTTTCCTCACGCGACAAATATATACATTATTCTTCTTCAACTTCATCTTCTTACGCACAACTAGATCTATTTCCACTTTATATACTGTGCGGATAATACTAAAAATTCTACGTGCAATTGCCGCATTTTCTGTTTGTATTTCTATTGTCCACTCGTCATCAAAAATACTGAGTTCTCCACTCATCTTCATGAGTGCAGACAATTCACTTTTCTTACAGCAATTATCTACATCTATACGTGTCAATTCATTCTTCATCTCAGAAGCGAATGACATGACAATCACACCCTTAGTTTTTCTTATACTCGATTGTAGATGTCTCTTCTAATGCGATATTATAAATTAACTCCGCTAACACCGCATTGTCATGTCTTACAATACCATCTTCATTTATTTCAAAAAGATGTTCATGTGTTACTGTTTTTATGCCGCGGGCTTTAAAATGACCGATATCCACAGATACGGGTCGTAACCCCTGCTCTTTATAACGCACTGATATCTTTTGATTGATTTCTTTCGTATTTAAAATAACTTCATCTATCGTTTTAGCACCCATATGGTATTCAATTGCGTCAATGTGATCGAGCGCTGAGTAGTCCTTTGTCTCACCACGCTGTGTCATGATGTTGCACACAAATACTTTCACGCCATCTGACGCTTGGATCGCTTCTTTCATCCCTTTAGGTAATATATTGGGAATAATGCTCGTATATAAACTACCCGGACCAAACACGATAATATCAGACTGCTTAATCGCTTCCATAGCTTCTGGTGTCGCATCGATGTCTCGCGGTGATAGATACACCTCTTCAATTTTTTGTTCTACTTTTGGAATATAACTTTCTCCCACTATTAAAGAGTTATCGGACATGCGTGCAACCAATTTCGGGCCTACATTCGTTGACGGAATAATCTCACCCTTGATGTTTAGTAGCTTGCTCAGTTCACGCACCGCTGAAGCAAAATCTCCAGTCATGTCATACATCGCAGCAATCATTAAGTTACCTAGTGCATGTCCATCGAGTTCGTCCTGTTTAAAACGGTAGCGAAATAGGCGCGAGAGTTGTTGTTCCACATCACTCATCGCACCCATCACGTTTCTAATATCTCCTGGTGCCGGCATATCTATTTTGTCTCTGATGCGCCCTGTTGACCCGCCGTCATCTGCAACGGTCACAATTGCTGTAATATCAACAGGATATGATTTTAATCCACGCGCAAGTACACTGAGTCCTGTGCCGCCGCCGAGTAAGGTTACCTTGAGCTGTTTCATCGCAGCTTACCTTCTATTGAAGCGTCGCGATGCGTCACTTGCAACTTATAAACAAATTGCTCTTCTAAATCCTTTGCAAGTTTCTCCACCATTGCAACTGAGCGATGCTGGCCACCGGTACAACCGATGCTAATCACAACTTGACTCTTACCTTCCTGCTCAAACTGCGGCATGGCGTAACTCAGTAAATCATATAACTTTTCGTAAAAAACATTCGAGGCTTCCCATTGCCATACATAATCCTGTATTTCCTGATCTAAGCCGGTATAGGGTCTTAACGCATCTATATAATGCGGATTCGGTAAAAATCTAACGTCAAACATGATGTCTGAATCGATTGGAACACCATGCTTAAATCCAAAGCTCTTCAAAATGACTTGGAATTTAGTAATCCCTTCCTTGATAAAATGCGAGCGTATCTTCTCGCGTAATTCTTTTGGTGCCAGATGCGTCGTATCAATCACTTCTGATGCCCAATTTAATAACTCTTGTGTGTCTTTACGTTCTTCGCGTACTGACTCAAGCAGGCTTAAGTTTGCAGTTAATGGATGTGCACGTCGTGTTTCTTTAAAACGCGAGACGAGCTTTTCATCTGATGCATCGATAAAAAACAATTTAAACTCAATATCCTTATGTAATTTCACATTTTTAATCTCTTCGATTAATTGACCGAAGCTGTCACGACTGCGGATATCGATACCGAGCGCAAGATGCTCCATCTCATGATCTTCTGAATTCATCATGTCAACCACTTTTGGAAACAGTGTCGGTGGCAGATTATCTATACAAAAGAACCCTACATCTTCTAGTGCATCGATAACGACGGATTTACCCGCCCCACTCATTCCACTTACTATGACTAATTGTTTCATTCTTCTCACATCCATTACATGTTAGTATGTCCATTCTATCACTACACCATCATAAAACACGAACATCATCTAGAAAGTATCACCACTTGGATGTACTACAGACGAGTTCGTGTTTAATTAATACATTTAGTCTTTTAATGTTTCTAAATATTCATAAGCATTTTGAGCAGCGATACTACCGTCACCCGTTGCTGTAACGATTTGACGCAGTGTCTTAACTCTAACATCTCCTGCTGCGAACACACCTTTTTGTGATGTTTCCATCTCATCGTTCGAATCAACGTAGCCGTCTTCAGTTAAGATGCCTAAATCTTTAAACGGTGCTGTCAATGGCTTCATACCAATGTATATGAACACGCCATCCGCTTCAAAGTCATACGTTTCATCTGATTCGTTATTTCTTAATGTGACACTGGACACTTTACCTTCACCGTTAATACTTTCAATCTCAGTATTCCAGATAAAGTCAATCTTCTCATTGTTAAACGCACGATCTTGAAGGATTTCTTGGGCACGCAGTGTATCTCTACGGTGCACAATCGTAACTTTAGAAGCAAACTTCGTTAAGAACATACCTTCTTCAACAGCAGAGTCTCCACCGCCGATGACGACTAAATGTTTCTCTTTAAAGAATGCACCATCACAGATTGCACAGTAACTCACACCACGCCCGGCTAACTCTTCTTCACCAGGAATACCTATTTTTTTGTGTTCTGCACCTGTTGCGATAATTAATGTGCGGGCTAAAATATCATCTGAAGATGTTTTAATGATTTTAATGTCACCATCTACTTCAACATTTTTAATATCTGCATATTTATATTCTGCACCAAATTTTTGAGAATGCTCAAACATCTTATTAGAGAGTTCAGGTCCTGTTATATAATCAAAGCCTGGAAAGTTTTCAACTTCTTCAGTGTTAGCCATCTGTCCACCTGGCATACCGCGCTCTAACATTAATGTGGATAAGTTTGCACGTGACGCGTATACAGCTGCAGTCATACCTGCTGGCCCAGCGCCAACAATGACTACATCATAAATTTTTTCAGTACTCATTTTCATCCTCCTTGTTCTTCTACACAATTATTAATTATATCTGATTTCTTATGATTCCTCATTTATCTTGCTTAATGTCTCAAGTGCTTTTTGAAACTTATAGCGCGAGACACCAAATAATTCTTGAACATACTTTTTTGAAGCCATTGTGTCTACCTGGTACACACATACAGCAACATATGGTTCGATGTCTATCGGCTTAACTTGAGCTTCATATAATACACTGACAACAAGCAGCCATTCATATAAATAAGTATCAGCTTGATAGTCATGCTCATACAACACATTCATGCCGTGATGCATAATTTCCGGACGCTTAAAATGCACATCCTTATATAACCAAGAGACATACATCTTCTCTAGATCACCTAGATTCTCAATCGCTTCCCATACAGGATGCCCGAAAATTGCTTCGAACGGCTTTACACGCGACATACGATAAATACCGATAAGGCGCATGAACAAGTCATCATCATTGAAGTATTTTTCCTCAACATCTGTGATGCTTTGTTCAGCTTCAGCGCGCTTCCACGGACTATGCATTTCTGACACCGGATGAAATTCCTGCATTTTTTGCCATATTTCTTGTGACTCTGTCACACGGTCTAAATGATACGCTGCTTGACTCAGTGCATGTAATAATTGAAAACTCATGAATAAATTTTTCTTATATAATGGATACAACAATTCGAATGAGCGTTCGTATTTTTTAAGAAAATTAAGCACTATGCCAATCTTGAATTTGTCATCATCGTTCATAGGTTGAACAACTTCTAACTTACTCAGTGACATCTCATACTGCGCTTTTTCATCGGTATGATAGTAAAGCAACGTCATATGACTGAGTGCATGCATATCTGTTTTGTCTTCCCGGAGCAAGCGTTCAAGTAACACATGTGCCTCTTCATAGCGATTTAAAAACAGCAAAGCCATCGCTTTTAAATTTCTAAATTCTTTCGTTTCCTGGATATACAGCGGTGCTGCATTTAATAAATCGAGTGCATCTTCTATACGTGCATTCATGAAAAGAAACTGAAACAGATGACTTGTGACGAAGAGGTCCGCTTCTTCAGTGATATCATCTGTTTCATCTGTGTCAATTTCGAACATCTCTTCCAGTTCTTCTTCATATTTTTCTTCTGGAAATTCAGATGCATACTTCATACCAAATAAAAACGATTTGTTCGCATCGCCAATAATCATATATAGCTGTGAAAAGATAAAATAAAATTCAGCATCATATTGATGCTGAATGAATTGCTCGATTATGATTTGCTCACCGCGCGTCACTTGACCTTTTTCTGCTAAAAGGTATGCATACTGTGCCATAAACGATAAATTCGTCTGCTCTAATTCATATGCTTTTTCGAAGCTTAGCAGCGCTTCTGTTTTTTTGTTTTGTTCTATTTTTTTCATACCCTGTTTAAAATGGAAATCTCCATCTGGATGAAAGGGTATGATTTTATTGTTATTCATTACTTCTACTCCTCATCATTAACGGATGTGGGTAACAGACTGTGTTATCAGGTATATCTTTTGATACGACACTTCCTGCACCGATTGTGACATTGTCACCAATCGACACACCGGGCAGTATCGTAACATTCGCACCAATCATAGTATTGGCACCGATACGCACATCCCCAACTCGGTATTCATCGACGAGATACTCGTGCGTCAATATTACTGTATTATAACCAATTATCGAATTGTTGCCAATGAATATCTTCTCAGGATACATCAAGTCAGGCATTGCTTTATACGCTAGTGACACATGCGTGCCAAGCTTCATGCCGAGCAAACGCGTATACAAAAAATGCTTAAGACGCGTTGACGGTGCATACCTGCCGATTTCGATGACTATAAAATTACGTACTACTTTTATAAATGATATCGTTTGATACATTCTCCAAAGTGGATTCGTCTGTCCAACTTTAAAGCGTGTTAACTTACGCATTACTTCTTACCCTTTTTAATGTTTGATTTTTTATCTGGCATTGCTTGTACGAGACCATACACACCCTGCACATTTTTATATTTAGGCAGATCATATTTTATATTGCGGTAGATCCATACAGCAATCGCACCGACGATAAGAACGATTGATATCATTTGAGCTGCTCTCAATGACTCCGTTAACATTAAACTATCCGTACGCAATCCTTCTATAAAGAATCGGCCGATTGAATAGTATATTAAATAGAGTAAAATTGATTGACCAATTTTAAGGTGTGGCCTTAACAATAGTATGAGAACGATACCGATGATATTCCATATCGATTCATACAAAAATGTCGGGTGATAATATGCACCATCTATGTACATTTGATTAATGATAAACTCCGGCAGCATGAGTGATTCCAAAAATTCCCGCGTGACTTCGCCGCCGTGTGCTTCTTGATTTATGAAGTTGCCAAGACGTCCGACAACTTGGCCGAGTAATATACTTGGTGCTGCAATATCAGCAATTTGCATGAAGCTGTAGCCTTTTACACGCGCATAGATAATGCCCGCTGCAAATCCTCCTATTAATCCACCATGAATCGCCATCCCACCCTGGTCCACGCGAATTATAGCAGCAGGATTTGATGCATAATATTCAAAGTTAAATAGGACATAATACAGGCGTGCGCCAATGAGTGACGCTATGATTAGATAAAACATCAAATCGACAAACGTACCTTCAGGTAAATCTTTTCTATTTGCTTCATAGTTTGCAAGCAGGTATGCAAGTATCATACCAGCAGCAATTAAAATACCATACCAGTGAATGCTGAGTGGTCCAATGGAAAACGCGACCGGATCTATAGGTTGTATGTTCATTAACATGGATTATCCTCCATTATTCTTTTTGATTTGTTCTTGGATGCGTGCGTTTAATTCCAGTGCTGCATTATGACCGAGGCGTTGCATACGATAGTTCATCGCAGCGACTTCGACAATGCCTGACATTGAACGACCCGGTTGAATTGGGATTGTTTTTTTATCGATTTCAGTATCAAGAATTTTTAGTTTTGTTCTATCAAGACCGAGACGATCATATTGCTTACTTTGGTTCCAAGATTCCAGATGCACATTTAACATCACGCGTTTCTCATCGAGAATACTACCAGCACCGAACAATGTCATGACATTGATAACACCCAGACCTCTAATTTCAAGCATATTACGAATTAATGGTGGAGACGTGCCCATTAAGACATTTTCTGCGACCTGTTTAATTTCGACATTATCATCCGCGACAAGACGGTGACCACTTTTCACAAGTTCAAGCGCGGTCTCACTTTTACCAACGCCGCTCTCACCAGTAATTAATACACCGATGCCATATATATCGATAAGAACGCCATGTCTATTCGTCTCAGGTGCAAGCTCTCGCTCTAAGTAGTAAGACAAACGGCTGAAAAAGTTCGTCGTCTTATTATGCGTGAGGAGGAGCGGCGTACCTGTCTTATTACACGTTTCTACTAATTCTTCTGGTGCCGGTAAATTTCTAGATAAAATAATACACGGCGTCTGTGGGCCACACAACTTTGTCGCACGCTCCACACGCTCTTCATGTGTTAGCATCTGACTAAAGAATGACAGCTCAGTCATACCAAGTATTTGAACACGATATGCTTGGTAATATGCGAAATATCCAGCAATCTCAAGCCCTGGTCTGGAAATGTCACTATTTCTAATTTCTGTAGATAGACCAGACTCACCAGCGAGCACTTTTAGATCAAACTTCTTAACAATCGTTTCTATCGTTAACATTTCATTCACCTACTTTTTTAAACTCTAATTTAATATTTTAAACTCTAATTTAATATTTTATACTATACATAAAAATCCTACCATATATTCGCATATGGTAGGACTTAGAAATTGTATAATTATTTACGATGCAATGTCACACTGCCAAATTTAGTGGATACTTCAAGATACACACTTGCATCATCCCTATCATTAATCAGCATGACTTCTTTCATTCCAATATCCTGATGCTTCATACTGCGCACTTCAATATCTGAAGGGTAATTCAGTTGACCGAGTACCGTGCTCATGCGTCCTTCAAAGTGTCTGTCCCGGGGCACCGTTAAATTAATATTGCCCATATTAGAGTTCAGTACTGCAGATTCTGTTTGCTTATCAAGAACAATATTAACAGCACCATTTGCAGATACAGTAAGCTCTTTCGCATGCAGGTCACCTGTTTTAATTGCACCAAACATTGAAATCATTTCTAGCGTTTTATGACTGCCTTTATCGACAGAGATATTTCCTCTTGACGTTCTCAAAAATGCATTTGTTGTGATTGTGCCGTCAAGCGTGATATTCCCATTTAATAAATCGACAGTTAACTCTTCAAATGTATGCGTTGATAAGTTTACATTTCCATTCGTGCCAGAAATAATCAAGCGCTTAAGATCTGTCTGATTCATTAAAATTTCAACATTTACTTTAACAAACTTTGCATCCGATACCACATTGAGTGTCCCATCATTAACTTCACAAATGATATCTTCAAAGTAGTTCTTTTTCTTATCGAGTTTACGATATAGCGGTGTTACTTCAAATTTAACCGTCGTCACGCGTTCAGTTGGTACGATTGTGATATTACCATGCGTCACATCTAGATTAAGGCGTGATACATCGTCATTGATTGTCTCGATTAAACGATTTCTAGGACCTTGTGAGAACATGGATTCAAAGTTCGAGTTTTTCACGGATTCAAATGCGTTTTCTACAGTACTAAACACCTGTTTTGCCTGATCATTTTCACGAATATTTTTAATCGTAGAACTCACTTTATCTGAATTGAATAATTTCTGAAAGTCTGATGTGATATCGCTGAATATATCTTCAACTGATTTTGATCTGCCGCTTGACTTCGTTTTTTCTGAGTTGTCTTCTGACGTTTTCTGTTCTACTTTTGGTTCTGTCTGAGCACCCTTCTCGTCCAGTGCCTCGATTAATTGAAATGCTTCTTGTGCAGTTATTTTACCTTCTTCTAACATTTGCAGAATGCGTGCTTTATGATCCATTGTCATCCTCCTAATGGTATCGTTCTAACCATTTTTTTAAATGTAGTCCTGTATAACTTTCAGGGTGTTCCATAATCGTATCGATACTACCAGATACAACGACAGTTCCTCCACCATCGCCACCTTCAGGCCCCATATCAATAATGTTGTCTGCCACTTTAATGACGTCTAAGTTGTGTTCTATAATCACAACAGTGTCACCATCGTCTACAAGTCTTTGAATGACACTCAGCAGCTTTTTAATATCCTCTGAGTGTAAGCCTGTTGTAGGCTCGTCTAGTATATACAATGTTCTACCGTTAGAGCGCTTGTGCAATTCTGAAGCGAGCTTTACGCGCTGCGCCTCACCACCAGATAATGTCGTCGCAGGCTGTCCAAGTTTAACGTATCCTAAACCGACATCCATAATTGTTTTCATCTTACGCTTAATCTTAGGGATGTTTTCAAAGAAATAAAACCCATCTTCTACTGTCATGTTCAACACATCAGAAATGTTTTTATCTTTATATTTAATTTCCAGTGTATCTCTATTATATCGTTTTCCATCACAAACTTCACACGGAACGAAGACATCCGGTAAGAAATGCATCTCTATTTTAATAATCCCGTCGCCTCTACACGCTTCACAACGTCCGCCTTTTACATTAAAGCTGAATCGCCCTTTATTATATCCACGGACCTTTGCTTCGTTCGTTTGCGCATAGACATCACGGACGTCATCAAATACGCCGATATATGTCGCCGGGTTACTGCGCGGTGTTCTACCAATTGGTGACTGGTTAATATCAATGATTTTCTCTATTATGTCTGTCGCTTCAATCTTGTCATGGCTCCCGGGTATTTGTTTCGATTTATAAATTTGCTTATGCAGGCCTTTATACAATATTTCATTGACCAACGTACTCTTACCAGAACCTGAAACACCGGTCACGACATTTAATATAGACATTGGTATCTTCACATCAATACCTTTTAAATTGTTATGACGTGCACCTTCAATTTTAATATAGCGTTTCGCGTCTGCTTTGCGGTAAGATTCGGGCAGGTCAATTCTCCGCTTACCACTTAAATATTGACCTGTTAATGAGTTTTTAGAACGCATCAATTGTTTTGGCGTGCCACTCGCAACAACTTCTCCGCCATTCTCACCCGCACCTGGTCCGATATCAATAATGTAGTCCGATGCGAGCATCGTATCTTCATCATGCTCTACAACGATGAGCGTATTACCCAGGTCACGCATATCTTTCAGCGTTGAAATCAAACGATCATTATCGCGTTGGTGCAAGCCAATTGACGGTTCATCCAAGATGTATAAAACACCGCTTAAACGAGATCCAATTTGTGTCGCTAAACGTATACGCTGTGCTTCACCACCGGATAAAGTCCCACTGCGCCGGTTTAACGTCAAGTAATCCAACCCAACATTGCGTAAGAATAGCAGGCGCTCACTAATCTCTTTTAGTATCGGTTCAGCGATTGTACTGTTCTTTTTCGTAAGTTTTGCTGTGTTTAGTGCGTCCATTCCATCTTTTACAGACAGCTCTGAATATTCACCGATATGCATACCATCTACACGCACAGCCAGTGCTTCATCACTTAAACGATATCCTTTACACGTTTCACACTCTTGTTCTGCCATATACTTACTCATTACATCTCTTACATAGTTAGATGGGCTTTCTGTAAAACGTCTCTCTATATTATTCAAGACGCCTTCAAACACCATCTTGCGTTTACGTGTCACACCACTATCTTGTTTAAAAGTATACTGAATTTCTTCATCGCCTGACCCATACAAAATTATATCTTGATGTTCCTGTGGGAGTTTATTAAAGGGTTTCTTCATATCAATTTTATAAAATTTTGCTGTCTGTTTAAGCAGTGTCGGGTAGTAATTCGAACTGATTGGTATCCATGGAACAATAGCATCTTTACTTAACGATAAAGACTCATCTGGAATGACAAGCTTTTTATCAACAGTCATGCGCATACCGAGCCCGTCACATGTCTTACATGCCCCGTATGGTGCGTTAAATGAAAATAATCTTGGCTCCATCTCACTGATTGTAAATCCACATTGTGAGCATGAAAAATGTTCAGAGAACTTCATGTCCTCTCCGTCAATCACATTGATAGTGACGTTGCCTTCGCCTTTTGTTAACGCCGTCTGAATTGAGTCAGACAAGCGCGATTCTATACCGTGCTTAATAGCAATGCGGTCAACGACTATTTCAATATTATGCTTTTTATTTTTATCGAGTGTTGGAATTTCTGATATATCATACATCTCGCCATTAATGACGACACGTGAATATCCTTCTTTATGCGCATCTTCGAGCAACTTCGTATGCTGCCCTTTTCGCCCTGTCACAATCGGTGCAAACACTTGTATACGTGTGCGTTCTGGCAATTCCATCACTTTATCGACCATCTCTTGGATGGTTTGTGATGAAATAACTTCGTTGTGAATCGGGCAATATGGTGTACCTGCACGTGCAAATAACAGGCGCATGTAATCATAGATTTCAGTAATTGTTGAAACAGTTGAACGCGGGTTGTTACTTGTTGTTTTTTGGTCAATAGAAATTGCTGGAGATAACCCTTCGATTGAATCGACTTCCGGCTTCTCCATTTGCCCTAAGAATTGACGTGCATATGCGCTGAGCGACTCGACATATCGCCGCTGTCCTTCTGCATAAATCGTATCAAAAGCAAGTGATGACTTACCCGAACCAGACAGACCAGTCATCACCACTAACTTATCTCTAGGTATATCGATATCTATACCTTTTAAATTGTGTTGTCGTGCACCGCGTATTGATATATGTTTATTTTTCAAATCGTTCACCCTTCCGCTTTTAACTCAAACAATGCATCTCGTAGTTCTGAAGCACGTTCGAAGTCTAAAGCTTTCGCCGCTTCCTTCATTTCTTTTTCTAACTCGAACATCACTTTTTCTCGCTCTTCTTTTGTTAGTTTGCGTCTCTTTTTCGTCGTGTCTTTTGGTATAATTTCGTCTTTAACATCTGAGTGTGCACTGATTAATTCTCGAATATCTTTTTCGATTGTCGTCGGAGTAATACCATGCTTTTCATTAAATGCAATTTGTACTTCTCGACGTCTCGCAGTTTCATCAAGTGCGTATTGCATCGAGTCGGTTATTTTATCTGCGTACAATATAACGTGACCGTTGCTGTTACGTGCTGCACGTCCAATTGTTTGTACAAGTGAGCGATTCGAGCGTAAGAACCCTTCTTTGTCTGCATCTAAAATCGCGACTAGAGAAACTTCTGGTATATCTAATCCTTCTCGAAGTAAGTTAATTCCGACTAGTACGTCATATGTACCCATCCGGAGTTCACGTATGATTTCTATTCTTTCGAGCGTTTTTATCTCTGAGTGCAGGTATTGAACTTTAATACCCGCCTCTTTTAAATAATCTGTTAAATCTTCACTCATCTTCTTCGTGAGCGTCGTAATCAAGACACGCTCGTTCTTCTCAGAACGCTTTATAATTTCTTCAAGTAAATCATCGATTTGATGGTTGCTCGGTCTTACATCAATCGTCGGATCCAGTAGACCTGTCGGTCTGATAATTTGTTCGACCATCTTTTCTGTATGCTCAAGCTCATATGGACCAGGTGTCGCTGAAACATAAAGTAGTTGCTGCGCCTTTTCTTCAAATTCTGTAAATTGTAACGGTCTGTTATCGAGTGCACTCGGCAACCTAAACCCGTGATCAACAAGTACCGTTTTACGCGCTTTGTCTCCGTTAAACATCCCGCGAATCTGCGGCAGTGTCACGTGAGACTCATCGATCATTATTAGGAAATCTTTAAAATAATCTAACAGCGTATACGGTGTCGAACCAGGAGGTCGCAGCGTTAAATGTACAGAATAGTTTTCTATACCCGAACAGAACCCCATTTCACGCATCATTTCTAAATCATAATTCGTACGTTGCTCCAAGCGCTGAGCCTCGAGCAACTTATTATCATTTCTTAATGCTTCTAAGCGTTCTTTTAACTCTTCTTCAATGCGTTCGATTGCAATTTTCATCTTCTCTTCACGCGTAACGAAGTGTGATGCCGGGAAGACAGCAAAGTGTTCACGCTCATGTATAACTTCACCCGTTAAGTAGTTAATTTCTCTGATGCGGTCAATCTCATCTCCGAAAAACTCAACGCGCACACATTGTTCATCACGTGATGCCGGGAAGATATCGACAACATCTCCACGCACCCTAAATGTTCCACGTTTAAAATCAATGTCATTTCTCGAATACTGGATATCCACAAGTTTTCTTAACAGCTGGTTGCGCTCAAGTTCCATGCCCACTCTAACACTCACAACCATATCTTTATATTCTTCTGGATTACCTAAACCATATATGCACGATACTGATGCAATGATAATGACATCATCCCGCTCAAACAACGAGCTCGTTGCGGAGTGACGCAGTTTATCGATCTCATCGTTGATTTGAGCATCTTTTTCGATAAAAGTATCCGTAGACGGAACATAAGCCTCAGGCTGATAGTAATCATAGTAACTGACAAAATATTCGACCCGATTATTGGGGAAAAATTCTTTAAATTCACTGTAAAGTTGACCGGCAAGCGTTTTGTTGTGCGCAATAATTAATGTTGGCTTACCGATTCTTTCAATGACTTGACTCATCGTATATGTTTTACCTGTACCCGTTGCACCAAGTAATGTCTGGTGTCGCTGTCCAGTATTGATTTGTTCAACAAGTTCTTCTATGGCTTTTGGCTGGTCACCTGCTGGTTCAAATTTAGAAACAAGTTCAAACTTTGCCACACTAACACTTCCTTATAAGAGTTACTCTTGATTATTTTATCAAACAACGCAAAAAAAAAGTAGGAAAAAGCACAAACACGTGTTCGCTTTTCACTACTCTTCATTATTATCATCAAATTGATCTAAATCATAAATTTCAACAAGCATATAACCTATCACTATTGATAGCGCGTCTAGGAATATTGTCCATTCTGAATAAAAATAACCGTTTTGAATTGCAACCGCAAATAAAATGAATGTAAGCAATACTGCTACATATTTATTTCTAGATAAACGAGTCAGTACAATGACAAGCGTTGCCGGTACGACGAGTGCCATCAGAGTCCAGAATAATTCCATTGTTAGTTATAATACCTCTCCAGAATATTTTCTGTGATATCAAATAACTCGGTCTTTTTAATAAATTTCTCTTCTAACATTTCAGGAATAATCGTATCGACAAAATTCTGAACACATGTTAGATGTTTAAATGACACAATTTCTTTTAAGCTTTCTGTATAAACTTCGAAAAATAATGGTTCAGGATTCCGCTTTTGAATTTCACCAAATGATTCATACATCAAATCCACTTTATCAGCGACCGATAAAATTTGTCCTTCGAGCGTATCATCCTTACCTTCATCAGCGAGAAACCCCTTGTAGATTTCTTGATACTTTGACGGGAACTCCGCTTCGATAAACTTTAAGGTCATCGATTGTTCCACTTCATTAAATAAATAATTTAATTTCTCAGAAGCATATTTTACAGGCGTTTTAATATCACCTGTAAAAATTTCAGGATAGTCATGGTTTAACGCTTTTTCATATAAGCTTTTCCAGTTTATAGTGTTGCCTGCACATTCTTCAACAGTCCCAAAATACTGCGCAATCTTAGTTACTTTATAAGAGTGTGCAGCCACGTTGTGCTGTTGATATTTAAATTTTCCAGGCATACGAATGAGGTTTTCCATGTCGTTTAAGCTTTTAAAATATTGATGTACACCCATCAGTATGTCTCCTTTACATATGAAATATAATTATTCAGTAAGTCCACATGCACTTCCCCTATGTACGCACGTACGATTTCACCATCACCACTGACAAAAAATGTTGTGGGTATTAATTGAACTTTATATTGATCGCCGCCGAGTGTCTCATCATGAAATTCGAATACAGGGAACTGTACATCATGCTCAGCTAAAAAATCATCGCGATCGGAAATTTTATCGTCGATATTCACAGCGATGATCGCAACATCCGTACCTTCGACCTCTTCATGCAGTTCACCTAACTCCGGCATCTCCCTTTGACAAGGCACACACCAAGAAGCAAAGAAATTAATGACTGTTGCGTCATGAGAGAGGACAATATCTTGAAGCGACTCATTATTATTTAACACATAATCAAAGTCACCATCTAATATATTTTTACCAACTGCAAGGTGCGTATCACGCCCCTCAGTATTACCAATCGACTGCACCATCTGCTCCCTGAACTGATCTTCAGACATAGAAAGTACCGTAAATATAGAAAATGCGACTGTCATAAGCAATGCAAATATCCCTACTAATAAAAGAATTCTTTTTAATTTCATAAACGTCTCAACCTTATTTAATAATGAGTTTATTTTAACATATATGCGGGTGACTGACCTATCATATCGATAAGATTGATAGTTAACCCGCTTGTTGGGTCACTGTGAACTGACAGTGACTCGAACACCTGTCTGTTGGGTCACTGTG
>JBGYPO010000081.1:0-13142 GCA_041838435.1 Aliicoccus sp.
ACAGTGACCCAATATAGAGTAGTTTGAGTCACTGTGAACTGACAGTGACCCGATATAGGGTAGTTTGAGTCACTGTGAACTGACAGTGACCCGATATAGGGTAGTTTGAGTCACTGTGAACTGACAGTGACCCGATATAGGGTAGTTTGAGTCACTAAACTGACAGTGACCCAATATAGGGAGTTTGAGTCACTGTGAACTGACAGTGACCCAATATAGGATATTTTGAATCACTGTGAACTGACAGTGACCCAATACTAACTTCATCTGTGCAATCCACAAGGTCCCAAACAAGCATATCTAATGTTAAAAAATCTAAAATTCTGTGTATATACATAGTAAAAGCATAAAGGAATGATAGATATCGATAAACAGACAGATAATAAGTTTGTCACAATTTACAGCTGGATAGGGATTGTTGTAGTCAGTTTACTTTCTATCCCGCTTCACTTTGTTTATGAATGGACAGGTGAAAATACGGTCGCCGGCATGTTCACACCAATCAATGAAAGTATATGGGAGCATTTGAATCTTGTCTTTTGGCCGCTGCTTCTATGGTGGATGATTGGATACCTAATCTTCAATAAGAAAAAACACTTAAATTTCACCCAGTGGATAACCGCAGCCACGGCATCAATTTTAATCAGCATGACTTTCATCGTGTCCTGGTATTATGTATGGGTGCATGCTTTAGAAACCGAATCATCAATCATCGATATCGGCTCATTATTTATAGCAGTGCCGATTGCACAACTTGTTGCGATTCACATTTATAAAGTAATCCAACCACGCATGATTTATATGATTTTATCGAGTGCAATTCTTATCATATTTGCAGTCGCATTCATTTGGGTCACGTTTAATACGCCTGATTTAAACTTATTTATTCCACCAAGCGGATAATTTAGAAGATAAAAAGCCACGTATCACATGGATTAGTTTCCAATGTGGTACGTGGCTTTATTAGTTTAACCGAACACTAAATCATTTATTGCCTCTGCTTCTTCGATTAAGTTATCGGTATCAATTGAGATATACAATTTTATTTTTGCTTCTGTGCCAGAAGGTCTCAGTGCAATCCAACCATCTTCAAAATGCAGTTTAATCACATTTGCCTCTGGTAAATCAATCGTTTCATAGCTATTGTTCACAACATCATGACGTTTCTGGATAGAAAAGTCTTCAATCGCAATTACTTTGCGTCCATTAATTTGAAGCGGTGTGTTTTCTCTAAAGTCATGCATTATTTTATCGATTTTAGCACGGCCTTCAGCACCATCAAATGTATGACTCCATAGATGCTCTTGTCGATGTCCATACTTTTCATAGAGCGCAGTGAGTTCATCAATCAATGTACGATTTTCATTTTTGAGTTCTGCTGCGTACTTCACGATATACGGGACGACTTGAATTGCATCTTTGTCCCGGACAAACGGTTTTAATAAGTAACCGTAACTCTCTTCATAACCAATGACAAACTGACGTGTGATATCGTCTTCCATATTTAAAATGGTTTCGCCAATATATTTAAATCCAGTCAATACATTAATCATTTCTCCGCCGGCATCTTCTATAATTTTTGTGCCTAAATCGCTCGTTACGATAGATTTAACTGCAACCGGTTTAACTTGCGCATCAACGTTTTGAACTGCTCGATTTAACAACAGAATACCAATTTGGTTACCGCTTAAGTGCACATAAGATTCATCGTGTTTTACGACAACACCCATGCGGTCAGCGTCAGGGTCAGTTGCGATTAGCAAATCTGCGCCAACAGCGTTTCCTGTATCAATCGCATGTTCAAATGCTTCAGGACTCTCCGGGTTAGGTGATGCGACTGTAGGAAAGTCACCATCTGGTACACACTGTGCATCAACCAACGTGTATTGTTTGAAATTAAGTGCATCGAGTAATTCAGGAACAATCGGAACACTTGTACCATGTAAACTCGTGAATACTACGCTAAGTGACGATTCAGGAATCGGACCCACAAAATCAAGCACTTCGTCGCGGTATGATTTAATCACTGCATCGGACACATATTGAACGCGGTCTTCTTTTACTGCCGCGTCAAAATCGAGTGTTTCAATTGAGAAAATGTTTTCAACGTTATTTATATATTCACTGATTGTTTTTGACGGTGCGTCAATTAACTGTGAACCGTCAGGTCCGTAAACCTTAATCCCATTGTATTCAGGTGGATTATGACTTGCTGTAATCATGATGCCGAGGTTACTTACATATTTCCGCACATAATACGATAGCTCTGGTGTGGATGTATACTCAGGCGTCACGACAACATCAATTCTTAGTGCGCTCAACACTTCTGAAATTGTACGCATAAATTCAGGAGAGAAATGACGTGTATCATAACCAATCACAACACGTGGTGAATTATGCTCTGCATTTAAATATTCACCAATCCCTCGCGCAACTTTTTGGACAGTATATTTATTTAATCGATTCGGCCCAAGCCCAAACTTTCCACGGATACCAGCCGTACCAAACGCCAGGTTATCAATGAAACCATCGTCTTTTTCTTTATCACTTAGAGATTGATAGGCGTCACGCGTAACAAAACTTCCATCTATATGTGCTTCCCAATCTTTTTTCAACTTGATCACTCCTTAGTGTCTTATTCAACCACTTTCACAATAATAACTTCATAAGGCTTGAGTAATAAGCTATGTTCATATCTCGCGGTATCACGCGTTCTTACGTTAGACAAGACGACTTCGAATGTTTCACCTTCAGCGATAAAGAAATAATGATCCTCAGTTCTCGGGTTCGCTAAAATAATGTGCGTCACCCCGTCATGCATCACACGCAGCGCAAAAAATTCTTCTTGTTCATCACGCATGATGTAGTCTACACACGGATGTACTTCTTTGGCCGTCTTAAATTGGAATACAGTATTATCTTTTCTAAACTGAATCACGTCACGCACAAATTGAATATTATCTTGATAATGCGCGGCACGATCCCAGTCCATCTGGTTAGTTTCATCCATCATATCATATGAGTTTTCATGACCATCTTTTGTACGCAGGAACTCTTGACCTGCATGAATGAATGGTGTACCAAATGCAAGTATACCAAGCGCTGTCGCCATCTGGTGTTGGCGCTCAATAACAATCGGGTGCCATTCATCAGAATTTAAACGATCAAACAGCGTGTGGTTATCGTGTGCTTCAACATAGTTGATGGTCATTGACGGATCAAATGGTTCCATATTGCCGATAAAGAGCTCACGTAACTCATGTGCATTATCTCCTGATCCGTGAACGTAACCACCGACTTCGAGTTCAAATGTACTGCCTTTAAGCGCGTCTCTCAACTGGTCATTAAAGAAATGAACGCCAGGTACTTGTGCTTTGTTTTCTGGTACCGTCTTTTTATCATCCGGAAGATTTGTATCTAAATGCCAACCTTCTCCAAGTAGAAACACATCGCGGTCAAGTTGTGATGATGCTTCTCTTAATGCTGCAATTGTGTCAGTATCCATCGCCCCCATTAAATCAAAGCGGTAACCGTCAATATTATATGCCTCCAGCCAGTACATAATCGTCTCAACGACAAAGCGCGACATCATCTTGCGCTCAGTGGCCAAATCGTTTCCGACACCCGTACCATCAGATAAAGTAAAATTGTCATCATTGAAGCGGAAGTAATAGTTTGGTACGAGTTTTTGGAAAGCATTATCTTCTACTGCATATACGTGATTGAGGACAACATCAAAAATAACTTTTAAGCCACTCGCGTGCAGACGATTAATTAATGTTTTGAGTTCTTTCACACGGAGTATTGGATTATCTGGTTCGGTTGCATAACTTCCCTCTGGCGCCATGAAGTACGCGGGGTCATATCCCCAGTTATAACTCTCATGTTGCTTTAGTTCGTCCACAGTTTGAAAATCATTTACAGGGAGTAACTGTACGTGAGTTACGCCGAGCGATTTGATGTAATCAATACCGGTCGGTAATCCATAAGAAGACGTTTGATTCGTATCAATCCCAATATACTTAAAACGCAAATCATCATCCACACCTGAATTGATGTGGCTCGTCATATCGCGCACGTGTGCTTCATAAATTATTACATCACCGTTTTCTGGTGAGATATTTGATTCAAGAACGTTATCAGGTTCAACGCGGTCGACATCAATGACCATGCCGCGCTTTCCATTCGCAGTTAACGATTTCACATATGGATCATTCACAAAATGCACGACATGATTATGGGTTACTTCATAATGGAATAGTTTACCGTGACAATCACCCTCAACTGTAACCTCGTAGTATCCATCGGTACGTATCATCTCGTAAGGTGTGTCATCTAAGCGCAAATATATTTTAATCGCAGTCGGCGCAAACACACGAAAAATTGTGTGTTCTCTATTGTAAATCGGACCCATCGGTAAATCGGTCGCATATTTTTCATCAAATGATGGGAGTGTTGTGTATTTACCCATTTGTAGCGGCAGCATATAATCATTAAAATACACTTGTGTTGCACGCTCGAGATTAATTTCCTGTGCGAGCTCAATTGTTGCATGCATGCCATTAAATTCTATTTTATGAATGTCATGGTCAATATCTTTTTGGATGACATCAATCACATCATCACCATTAATTTCTGTATCATGAACTAACGTAATGACATTGCTGTCATCTAAATATGCAATTGGCATGTTTAATCCTCCTATAAATATTGTTAAATTTGTAAATTTAGTCATACTAAAAGACATTCATAGTATAATAAAATTATACAACAAAATTATCATATAGACTTACATAGAGGTGATGATATGCAAAAATATTATGACGAATTTAATAATGATCAGTTTTTATTTCATCAAGGGACGCATTACACAGCATATAACTTTTTAGGTGCGCACCCACAAGATGATGGAAAGATTCGCTTTATCACTTGGGCGCCGAAAGCGAAACATGTTCAACTTGCCTGTCAGTACAATCATTTTAGCGGGGACGGGCTTGACTTCGAATGTTTAAGTGAAGAAGGCCTTTGGGTATTATATACAGACAAAGTAAGACCGGGTGATGTGTATAAATATAAAATTCATCACGCGCGGGATGTCTCTTTAAAATCCGATCCTTATGCACAATTCTCTGAAGTGAGACCCGGTAATGCGAGTATCGTATACAAAGATGATTTTAAATATACTGATGATGAATGGATGCAATCGCGTCGCAATAAGAACATTTATGAATCACCGATTAACATCTATGAAGTACACCTCGGTTCCTGGAGACGCCATCAAACAAATAATCAAAATCCTAATGGCACTTATTTTTATACGTATCAACAATACATTGACACGCTTATTCCTTACCTGCTTGAGATGAACTATACGCACGTAGAGTTTTTACCGCTGGGAGAGCATCCATACGACCCATCATGGGGTTATCAAATGACGGGTTACTTCTCGGCAACAAGTCGTTTCGGTGAACCGCATGAATTAAAAGCACTCATCAATGCCCTTCATCATGCGGGTATCGGAGTCATCATGGACGTTGTTCCAGCGCACTTCAACAAAGATGACCATGGGTTACGCCTGTTTGACGGTACACCGACATATGAGCATCCAGATGAATATATTGCGAACAAGCGCGGTTGGGGTACGTTAACATTTGATTTTGGACGTAACGAAGTTCAATCATTTTTAGTATCAAGTGTGATGTTTTGGATTAAAGAGTTCCATGTTGACGGTTTACGTATTGATGCCGTGCATAGCATGATTGATTTGAATTTTGAGAATTACGAAGACCACGAAAAGATATTTAATGAACATGGTGACGATAGAAATATTGCCGGTATTGAAATTATTAAGAAAATAAATGCTGCTGTATTTAAAGAAGATACATCAATTTTAATGATGGCTGAGGATTCCTCTGCGATTCCAATGATTACACATCCGATTGAACACGGGGGACTCGGTTTTAATTTTAAGTGGGACCTTGGCTGGATGCATGACCGTCTAATTTATACATCGAAAGACTATGATGAACGGAAACATTACCACGATAAAATGACCTTCACAATGATGTATAAATATAATGAAAACTATGTGCTTCCATTATCACATGATGAGGTTGTACATTTTAAGAAAAGCATGCTTGATAAACAGGTCGGTGATCAATGGCAGCAATTTGCCGGTGTCCGGGTTCTATATGGTAATCAGATGAGTGAGCCGGGAAAACAGTTGCTATTCATGGGTCAAGAAATCGGCATGTATCATGAGTGGAAAGATCACGAGCAGGTCGATTGGCACCTGCTCGAATATCCACTGCATCATCAGTTACAGACGTATTTAAAAGATTTGAATGCACTGTATCGGGATAATGCAGAATTTCATCAACTCGATTATTCAGTAGAAGGATTCCAGTGGATGATGGTCGATGATATTGATAATGGTGTGTTTGCTTATACACGTTCAAGTCGAGATGGCTTTAAATTATGCGTGTTAAATTTTAAGCCGGATGTGCATCATGATTATAAAGTTCCAGTACCAATGAGTGGGTCATATAAAGAGATAATGAACAGCGATGACGAGAAGTATGGAGGCTCTGGCGTCTTAAACGGGAAGGACTTAAAGACAAATGAGGCGCAGCAACTTGCTATCACTGTCGCACCGCTCGCATTTATGGTGTTTGAACTAAATAAATAGGGGGATTTCTATGAGAAAGAAAACTATTGCAATGTTGCTTGCCGGAGGTAAGGGGACACGCTTAGGTGAACTGACAAAAGACATTGCGAAGCCGGCTGTGCCTTTTGGGGGGAAGTATCGAATTATTGATTTCACGATGAGTAATCTTGCAAACTCAAACATCTCAACTGTAGGTATTTTAGTACAGTATTCACCTCTTATGTTAAACAAACACATCGGTATCGGTTCACCATGGGGACTCGATCGTCAAATGGGTGGGGTCAGTACACTCAGTCCTTATTCAGACCGTGAGAGAAGTTCCTGGTTCGACGGTACGGCAGACGCAATCGTAAAAAATATGCATTTTATAGAACAGTATAATCCTAAATACGTGCTTGTATTAAGTGGAGATCACGTATATCAAATGAACTATAGAAAGATGATTGATTATCATGAATCTAAAAATGCGGACGCAACAATTTCAGTCATTGAAGTCCCATTTGAAGATGCACATCGCTTTGGTATTTTGAATACAAATGAAGATGGCAGCATTTATGAATTTGATGAAAAACCTGAGAACCCTAAAAGTAACCTCGCATCCATGGGGATATATGTATTTAGCTGGGATGTAATTAAACCCTATTTAATTGCTGATGAAAAAGACCCGGCGAGTGAACATGACTTTGGGAAAAATATTATTCCAGCCTTGCTAAAAGATAATAGAAAACTGTGCGCATACAAATTCGAAGGCTACTGGAAAGATGTGGGAACAATTCAAAGTTACTGGGAGTCCAATATGGATTTACTCGATGATGAACATGAAGGTTTGATTACATCGAGATCCTGGGAAGTTTATCCGAATGAGAAAAACCTGCCGCCGGAATATATTGGAGAAAATGCAAATATTACGAACAGCTTAATTTCTCCGGGTTGTTTTATAGAGGGAACGATTGAAGACTCAATACTGTTTAATGCGGTTGAAACAAAAGATGATGTCTATGTAAAATCTTCTATAATTCATCCGGAAGTCATTATTCATGAAGGTGCAGTGCTTGAGCGCGTCATCGTCATGGAAGGTGTCGAAGTGCCCGCCGGGGCCGAGATTCGCACACCTGTTGGTGAAGAACCGCTCGTTGTGAGCGCATATACAATCGAGTCATTGATGTCAAAAGGCGGTGCTGTAAATGAGTAACGAAGTGCTTGGGTTAATTAACCTAATAGAAGACCCGGATAACCTGGATGAATTAACTTACTTCAGAAATGCAGCTGCGATTCCGTTCATGGGTCGTTATCGTGTAATCGATTTTAAAATTTCCAACTTCTGGTATTCAGGCGTAACTGTCATCGGTGTGTTTGCAAATAATAAATTTCGTTCTTTACTTGACCATTTAAACAGGGAAGAGGACTTCGGGATGGAGGGGCGTAAGTCCCGTATATTTGTCTTGCCGCCGGATTGGAACGATCCGACAGATATTTCTCAGGGCGATTTGAAGTATTTTCACAATCATATGGATCTTTTTAATCGTTCGAAGTCAGAGCACGTCATAATCTCTGATTTGTCATACATTACAAATGATGACTATAGAAATGCATTTGAATATCATAAAGAAAATGATAATGATATAACGTTTATCGGCGATCGATTTAAAGAAGGCAAAGCGCCTAGCGGAAATAAGCTGCGTTTATCGACAGAAGGGTCACGTGTGACAAATATGAATCATGATGAGCGTAACCCACACGTATTTACAGGTGTTTATATCATTAAAAAAGAAGTCTTAGTCGAAACAATCAAATATTGTGTAAACAACTACAAACAAAGTCTATTGCATCACGGTATACGAGAGCGTCTGGATGCATTTAAAACTGGACACTACAACATGGATAGTACATCATTTTATTTCAGTACAGTGGGTGCTTATTTCAAAAATAGCATGGCGCTGCTTGAGAAAGAAAAGTATCGTGAGTTTTTCTATGGTGGAAACAGAGTGATGACTAAAATCAGTACAAGACCATCCACATTATTTAAAGATAAGAGTAAGGCGAAGAATTCTGTGTTATCAAATGGCGTTGTGATACGTGGGTCAGTTGAAAACTCAGTATTATCTCGAAATGTCGTAATCGAAGAAGGCGCAACAGTGAAAAATGCAATCATTTTTGCGAATAGCGTTGTAAAAAGCGGGGCATATTTAGAAAATGTTATTATAGATAAAGACGTAGTCATCAGCGAAGGCAGACAATTGATCGGTACAGAAACAAAACCATTTATTGCTGCTAAGCGCACACATGTTTAAACACAAGGAGCATTAAAAAAGATATTTATGAAGAATATATTATTTGCGGCAAGTGAATGCGCACCCTATGCAAAAAGCGGCGGTCTCGGTGATATTATCAGCAGTTTACCTAAGGCACTTCAAAAAAAGGGTAACCGGGTAACTGTTATCCTGCCGCTCTATGAACAAATTCGTCAAAGCGATATATTTCTCGACATGGAAGAGATAATGAATTACCGGACATCAATCGTATGGCGCATGCAACCTACGCGTATTTTTGAGTATAAACGTGACCACATCACATATTTGTTTGTGGATAATTCATATTATTTTGGGCGCGACGAGTTATACGGTTATTATGACGATGCGGAGCGCTTTATCTATTTTTCAAATGCAATTATGGATTACCTATCAATGACAGTTGAACGCTATGATGTTTTACATTGCCACGATTGGCAAACAGGTGCGCTCGTTGCAAGCGCAAAAATCGAGCGACCGCAGCCATTTAAAATCATCTACAGCATTCACAACATACATTATCAAGGTTGGTTTTATGCGAAGGATTATGACGATTTAATTGAGCACGACAGGATACATTTTGAAGGGTTTGCCTTCCGCGGGAATATGAATTTGATGAAGGCTGCGATTTTCCATGCAGATGTAATTACGACTGTAAGTGCGACATACGCAGAAGAAATTTTAACACCATTTTTCGGTGAGGGATTAGAAGAATTATTGAGGTCGCGTAAAGATGTGTTATTTGGCGTATTAAACGGCCTGGATACAGTATCATACGATCCAAACCGGGACCGTGCGATTTTTTATCGGTATAAGTCATCACGAGATAGAAAAATTAAAAATAAAATTGCACTTCAAAAAGAATACGGGTTACCTCAGACAGAACAGGTGCCGATGTACGGACTTGTTACGCGCTTGATTGAACAAAAGGGTATTGATTTAATGGTGCAGGTGCTTGAAGAATTTTTAGAAAATCATGAAGCACAGTTTGTCATGATTGGAAATGGCGATGCCAAATACGAAGCATACTTTAAGGCACTAGAGCGTAAGATGCCAGATAAAGTGCGGGCGACAATTGGATTTAGTGAAGACCACGCAAGAAAAATTTATGCAGCGAGCGATTTCTTTTTAATGCCCAGTTTATTTGAACCGTGCGGACTCGGACAAATGATTTCACTGCGTTACTTAACCGTGCCGATTGTAAGAGAGACAGGCGGGTTACGTGACACTGTCACTTCATTTAACGAACATGATCTAAGCGGAAATGGATTTTCATTTCCCAATTATAGTTCAGCAGAATTCTTACATATGCTGGAGTATAGCTATGATGTGTTTTATAACACAACCTACATGCAGGGATTGTTTAAAAACATGCGAGAGAGTGAGTTAGGCTGGGACACTTCAGCTAAGAAATATTTGGAATTATATGAGAAAGCGTAAGCAATATTTAAAACGAGAGTGTATACGAGAGCACGAGTACTCTCGTATACACTCTTAGTTTATTTCAGGGAGTGAATTAAGATGATACTAGGCTTACATCATGCACATATTACGATACCAAAAGGTTCTGAAGATAAAGGAAGAGAATTTTATTGTGACTTATTAGGACTGTCTGAAATTGAAAAACCTGAATCACTTAAGTCACGGGGTGGATTTTGGTTAAAAGTAGGAGATAGAGAAGTGCATATTGGAACAGAAGATGGAATCGACCGAACGAAATCAAAAGCACATTTGGCTTATCTGGCTGATGACATTACTTACTGGAAGGATACATTACAGCAAAACGGGATTGATATTATAGAATCTATAGCTATTCCTGGGTATCGACGATTTGAATTTAGAGATCCGTTCGGAAACAGGGTAGAGATGATACAACAGGAAAATCTTTAATTTTTTTATGAACATTAAAAGGGGATATGGCATGGAGTATTTTAAATATTTAAGACAGTATGTTGGGCATCAACCAATTATTTTACCTGGCTCAGTGGTGATAATTATTAATGAAAACTACGAGATTTTATTACAACAAAGACATAATGGTAATTGGGGGCTGCCAGGTGGCTTAATGGATTTAGGTGAGAGCTTTGAAGAAGTGGCCAAAAGAGAAGTGTTTGAAGAGACAGGATTAATTGTTGAAGAATTAAAACTATTAAATGTATATGCCGGAGAAAAATATTATTTAAAAGTAGAAAATGGTGATGAGTTATACTCGGCAACAGCAGTGTACTATACAGATAAAGTGTGTGGGGAACTGAAAATTGATCGTCATGAAGCTATAGATTTACAGTACTTTTCATACGAGAATATGCCTGACCGATTATCTGAAACCGACAGAGGGTTTATTAAAGATTACATAAGCAAAAATGAAATCGGTACGGTGTGAATTTTATCGTATAAAATCAGGAGTTGAGAAAGTTAATGCAAGGATATAACGTAATTATGGTTTATGACAATACTATGGAAAAATTACTAATGTGTAAAAGATTGAGAGACCCTTATAAAGATTTAAGTAACCTTGTTGGTGGAAAAATTGAAACGGATGAGACTGGCATGGAAGCAGCATATCGTGAACTTCATGAAGAAACAAACATTGGCGGGGATGACATAGAACTACATCATTTAATGGATTTTACATATCATGTTGAGGGTGTTTACGTCGAAGTTTATGTTGGTCGGTTAAAAAGAGAAGTTGAAGTTAGTGGAGATGAGAATGTTTTATATTGGTCTGCTCTTGATAATAACTTTTTTGACAAGCTCGTTTATGCTGGGGAAGGTAATATTGGACATATGATAGAACAGGTCAATATTTCTAAGGATAAGTTGTGGATGGATGAGGATTCTTAAATTGTTGAGTTAGTAAATAGACTAATTTTTATGTTTGTGTAGCAGGGAGAATCCTCGTTGCGTCACTTGGTCCTTTAGCGTAGCAGGGAGAATCCTCGTTGCGTCACTTATGCCTTTAGCGTAGCAGGGAGAATCCTCGTTGCTTCACTTGAGCCTTTAGCGTAGCAGGGAGAATCCTCGTTGCTTCACTTGAGCCTTTAGCGTAGCAGGGAGAGTTCTCGTTGCGTCACTTGAGCCTTTAGCGTAGCAGGGAGAGTTCTCCGTTACCCGCTAATCCTCAACAAAGCCTACTCATCCGCTCTCATACCATCCACAACACGCTTCTCAGGTGTAACATACAACGTTTTTTGATTTTTATACGTGACAAACCCAGGCTTGGCACCGCTGATCTTAGTAACGTTTGCAATTTCAGTGAAATCTACAGGGACGCTTTCTGAAGCGCCTGCTTTACTGAAGTAGGCTGCGATCATTGCCGCTTCCATTAAATCTGTCTCACCAATATTTTCTAATGATTCTGCAATGACGACGTGTGATCCTGGGATATCTTTCGTATGGAACCACACATGGTTTTTACTCGCTTTTTTATTAGTTAAATGATCATTCTGCTTATTATTCTTTCCAACCCAAACGGTAAATCCGCCACTTGTGCGATACTCGCTGAGTACAATACCTGTCGCTTTTTTCTTCTTACCTTTTTCAGCACGTTTTCTAAGAATGCCTTGCTCCACCAACTCTTCACGGATTTCAGCAACTTCTTGTTCTGTCGTTATTGAAGACATTTGATGAATTAAATTGTCATAATACTCGATATCACGCTCAGTATTTCTAATTTGCTTTACCAGTGCAGTTTCACGATTTTTTAGCTTATTATACATCTGGTAATATTTTTGAGCATTATCACTCGGTGACTTGTGCGGTTCGAGTGGAATTTCAATTTCCTCATCCGTGTAATAATCCATCACTTTAACAGAATCGGTATGTGGTTTCACTTCATGCATGTATGCAGTTAACAGCTCACCAAACTTTTGATATTCTTCTTTAGATTCTGTCTCTTTTAAATCATTTTTCAAATATTCTAACTTACGCTTCGTTTTATCGTGTAAGCGCTCAACTAACTGAAAGTAGTCGTTTGCCATCTGACGCACGATTGACTTACGGTACTGGTGCGTATAGTATTCATCGAGCAATGCACTTAATGAGTCGAACGTTTGTGCGTTTACTTCATTTAAATGCTCAAGTGGCATATAATAGAAGATAGTACGTGTGTCTGATTCATACATTACCGGGCGAACGTCTTGGCCTTCTTCAAGCAAAGACTTAATGCCTGAAACGATATTATTCAT
>JBGYPO010000082.1:0-32879 GCA_041838435.1 Aliicoccus sp.
CCGCAATTGTCCGGTGGCAATAGCGGAGAGGCCACACCTGTTCCCATGCCGAACACAGACGTTAAGCTCTCCAGCGCCGATGGTAGTTGGATGTACGTCCCGTGAGAGTAGGACGTCGCCGGGCACGATAGACCTTCCTGTATAGGAGGGTCTTTTTTTATTTGAATTTATCAAATGCTGTTACGTTTGAATTTAAATGATGTTCAAACGTATCATTTAACACGTCTACTGTTACATTCCATGCAAGAATCATTCCGAATATAACAACCACAACCCACATTGATACATTCATCTATAAAATAACCACTAATATAACAGTTAGTAAATAATTTATAAATTAGATTTTTGATATTCTACGCAAATTTCAAGTTTAAGTTAGCCACTCTGAGATTCCCTTAGACTAGGGATTGTGTAACTAATGTGGTGGTGTTCCTCCTCCCCCGCGGGGGAGGAGGAAATATTACACTATGCGCTATGAACGGATTGTGTCTTTTTGAATGCTTTAATGAAACACTCATGTGGCGTCTGATAATTTAGGACTTTCCTTGGATAATCGTTCATCCATCTTTGGATCCGTTGAATCTGACGGTCACTGATTTCACTGATGTGTTTGCCTTTTGGAATGAATCGCCGAATTAACTTGTGTTGATTTTCACTGGTGTCCCGTTCGTAAGAGGCAAATGGTCGTGCGAAATACACATCCGTGAAGAACTTCAATGTTTCGTAAAGCGTGCTGAATTCGGATCCGTTATCTGAGGTGATGGTTTTGAACAATGATGGCATATAATCACCAGCGCGTTCGACGAGTGATTCAATCGCCTGTGTGACAGCGTTGGCATCTTTGCCATCAATCTTCAATAGCACTTCAAACCGCGTTTGTCGTTCAACGAGCGTCATCAATACCGCATCGTGTTTCTGTTTTGCACCAATCAACGTGTCGATTTCCCAGTGACCAAATGTCGTTCGAGATTCAACATCTGTAAGTCGCTCCGTGATGGATGGACCTAGATTACGTTTATGCTTGCGTACCTTGCTTGTTTTCTTTTTTGTGTTGCGTCGCAACTTTTCTGGCAGGTCAATGTTCCGTGTGCGCATAATGTGTTGATCAATCCAGTTGTACAACGTGGTTGTACATGGAATCAGCGTGTCTGGGAATAGATGATGTGTTCGCGCAGCGCCGACTACCGCATCTGGAGACCAATTATGATCTAACATCTGAGTGTCTGCCCAATCGACAAAAGCATCAGAGATGGTCCATTTCGGCTTAGGCCCACAGTGTTTGCGGTTTTCTAAGTAGGCATCATGTGCATAATCATGATCATATACAGTATGGTAATAATCATACGTTTTACCGTTTTGTTTCTGTCGGCGCAGCTGTCGCACTGTACCTCTTTTAATTTCATTATTAATCGTTTGTGGTGCACGTCCCAATCGTTTTACGATTTGAAGATGCGAATAATTCTCACGCTTTAATATTGCGATTTGAGCACGTTCATCCTTTGTTAGATGTTTTCCTTCTTGGAGTTCAGTGTTATCATGAAATTGCGTCATGTGATTTCATTCCTTTATTGAGAGTTGTGGTAACTTCAATATAACATGAAATTCACATGGCGTTTTTTGTTTCAAGGGTGGCTAAGTTGATTATATAATCCACCTTTTGATATTCTAATTTCATTCTATTTATTATTAGAATATCATTAAATTATTTTTAGAAACTCCTTAAATTATATGGTAAAATATAACTAATGATGAAAAAGGATGGTGGATTTGAATTGAAGACGAAAAGAAGTAAAACTGCATTAGTTTCAATGATTCTTGGAATTTTGTACTCAATTTATGCAGTTTCATATTGGTTAACAGATATAACAGATCCTATGGATACTCCAGAGGTAGTTGGTGCCAATATCGCACGTTTGCTAATTTTGCCACATTTACTACTAGCTTTGATAGGTACATTAATGAATATACTTGGATACTTCCTTAATTCAAAAGGATTTATTTTAACAGGTGCAATTCTTTATACTGTATCGTTAGTTGTTTTTCCTTTCTACTTTATGTTTGTAATGCTACAAATGATTTTATCTTACATTGCTTATGCACGGATGGGTAAGAAACAAGAAGTTAGAGTCATTTAAATCATAATTAGGAGTTGAATTAATTGAAGAAATACTTATTAAGTAGTTGGTTGATTACAGGGATAGTTTTATTGCCTTTATTGGTGCATGAAGAGAATGTTACATATGCTAATGATGAAGTAGATGTTGAAGCATTGGCAGAGGAAGTAGAAGAGTTAAGAGAGATTGTCAACGAAATGATGGAAATTCTAGAAGAGTTAATGGAGGATAATACATCTGACTCAGATGTAGAAGAATCTGCAAATGACGAGGGCAACAATGATGAAGATGAGCTAGCCGAAGAACGTGAAGCGCCACAAACTGATGGAGATGGAACAAGGAATAATCCATATTCAATAGATGATATAGCTGAATTTGAAGTGAATACATATAGTGATGATTGGGAAGACCTTGAAGGGTTAGGTTCTTTAGAGATTGACGAATTTCTAAGAGGTGATTCAGCTGTTAATTTTATGACTGAGAATTATCATGGAGAACCCGATGATGCTCCTGAAGGTTTAGAATGGTCGATTATTTCATTTAACTTTAAATGGCTAGAATCAGAAGATGAAAACAGTATGTATCTATCGTCAAGTGATTTTGAAATATTCTCATTAGATGGCAGTAGAATCAGAGAGTCAGGTATATATGGACATTTTGAAAACCAATTCAGCATTGATGAAATTTATGCCGGCGGAAGTACCTCGGGTAAATTCAGTGTTCTAGTACCTCAAGGTGAAGAATTTAATGTAAGATTCGGAGATGATTTGTACATAGATTATATCTTCTATACATTTGATGAAGAAAAATAAATAGTGATCTATATATAATATGTTAAAAGACTTCCTCTAAATATGAGTGAGGTCTTTTTATTTTCACTGAGTTTTAAGTTTCGGTTTAATTTCACCAATCCTATTCATCAGAAATGTCTATTCAAGTTCCATCGTGTATAATATGTAATGTTAGAGGTGAGAATATGAACTTTACAATCAAAGTTAATAATATAGAAGAAACTGAGCGTCTTGCAGAATCGCTCGCGCACAATCTATCGGCCGATGATACTCTTTTATTGAGTGGGGACTTGGGCACTGGAAAGACGACGTTTACGCAGTTTCTAGGTAAAAACCTTGGGGTTCGCCGACATATGACGTCTCCTACCTTTAACATCATCAAATCGTACACATCCCCTATTAAAGAATGTCAGATTCATCATATGGATTGCTATCGATTAGAGGGTAGTGATGAGGATCTAGGTTTTGATGAATACTTTGATGGTACATCAATCGTTATCGTCGAATGGCCACAGTATATTGAAGAGTTCTTACCAGAAGAATATATTGCTATCACGATTGAACATGTAGATGAAACGTCACGACGATTTAAGATAAGTGCTACACCTACCAAGTCTCATTTAGTGGAGGGAATTTATGAAAAGTTTACTGATTGATACGTCCTCTCAAATGCTGTCTGTAGCTATTAATCACAATGAAGAAGTCATTGCTGAGATAAATACGAATGTTAAAGTGAATCATTCTGAGACGTTGATGGTGTATATCGGACAATTATTTGAAATTGCACGCATCAGTCGCTCGGATATCGAGCGTATTATTGTGGCGCGTGGTCCAGGTTCTTACACAGGGTTGCGGATAGGTGTCACAGTGAGCAAGGTGCTCGCGCATCAGTTGAATATACCGCTCTACAGTGTCTCGAGTCTGTTTGCGATGTATGTCTCCAGCGGTATAACAAACAAGCCTGTATACCCGATTATTGACGCGAGACGCGGTACAGTTTTTACAGCAGGCTATTATAATCAGGATGTTGTTCTTGAGCCCCAGCATATAGAGTTTTCCAGTCTTAAACAAGACGACACAGCAATAATTATTGGTACTTTATCTGATAAAATATCCTCATCTATTGAAGGTTTCAGGCATGTTCAAACACGCATCGCTGACGTAGAACGCTTTGATGCTCAGTTAAAACAGGAGGACATTCACGGGTTTGTACCAGAATATTTAAGATTGTCGGAGGCGGAGGCAAATTGGAAACTACAATCAGAACAATGACGACCGACGATATTACGCGGATAGTGGAAATTGAGCAGGCGGCATTCATCACCTCGGCCTGGAATCGAGAGACGTTTGAAAAAGAGCTTAATGATAATAAGTTTGCACACTATCATGTACTTGAAGTAGATGGTGTTGTGATCGGATATTTTGGCATGTGGATTGTTGAAGATCATGCACAAATTACGACGATTGCTGTCGATAAAGAGCAGCGCGGGAAGAAGTACGGTGCATTATTGCTTGAGTATGCAATGACGCGCGCAAGTCAGCATCAGGTGGATGTCGTTAGCCTAGAGGTGCGTGTAAACAACACGGCAGCAATGCGATTATATGAATCATTTGGATTTAACTATGGAGGCATTCGCAAAGATTATTACGGTCCAGGTGCGGATGCAAATGTAATGTGGGTGAAATTAGATGAACGATGATATTTTAATTCTTAGTATTGAAACAAGTTGTGATGAAACCTCGTGTGCAGTTATTAAAAATGGACACGAGGTTTTATCAAATGTGGTCATGAGTCAAATCGAAAGCCACAAGCGCTTCGGTGGGGTGGTGCCTGAAGTGGCGTCTCGTCATCATGTAGAAGCGATTACGATTGTTATTGAAGAGGCACTGAAGGAAGCAAATATTACACCAAAAGACCTACATGCGGTCGCTGTAACAGAGGGGCCTGGTTTGATTGGTGCGCTGCTCGTTGGTATAAATGCTGCCAAAGCATTTAGTTTTGTGCATGGTTTACCGCTCATAAATGTGCACCATATCGCAGGTCACATTTATGCAAATCAGTTGCATAAACCACTCGAATTTCCGCTTGTAGCACTTATAATCTCAGGCGGTCACACAGAACTCATCTATATGGAAGATCATTTATCTTTTGAAATCATTGGAGAAACGCGCGATGATGCTGTCGGTGAAGCATACGATAAAGTGGCACGTATACTTGGACTACCTTACCCAGGTGGGCCTCACATTGACCGTTTGGCACGTACTGGTGAAGACACGTATAACCTGCCACGCCCATACTTGTCTGATGATACATTTGATTTTAGTTTCAGCGGATTGAAGTCAGCAGTTATTAATACTGCACACAACGCGAATCAAAAGAGTGAGGAAATTATCCCGGAGAATATTGCGGCAAGTTTCCAAGCCAGTGTCGTGGATGTATTGACAAAAAAGACCTTATCAGCGATTCAGATGAAAAAAGTGAAACAGTTGATTATTGCAGGCGGTGTGGCTGCCAACAGTGGAGTACGGCGTGCATTTGAAGATATTGCAGAATCTCGAAATATTCAAGTAAACATACCAGAACTTAAATATTGTACAGATAACGCAGCGATGATTGGTGCAGTTGCTTATCACATGTATAAGCGCGAACAATTTAGCACACTTGCGCTAAATGGCCGCAACTCAATTGACATAGAAACAGTACGTGGATGAACGCTGCCGCCGGGCACATTCATCCACAGTCTGTGTAGAACTTATCCACAGTCTGTGGGTAAGTCTGATGATAAGTCCTTTTATTCGCGTATTTCTTATGATTTTGATGTGTATTAATGATTTTTAGCTGTGGATAACTTTGTTAGTTACTTTCTTCGAGTAAACGTTCAAGTTCGATTTCCATCGCTTCATATTGATTAATGGCATTATCAAATGCGTCATTTTTCTCAATAAGCGATGTATTAACAACCTGAGCCTTTTCATAATCATTATAAATTTCAGGCTCGGTAAGTTTTATTTCAAGCGCACCAATTTCATCCTCAAGTTCATGCATATCCTCTTCTAATGATTCAAGCTCACGCTCTAACCTGCGAATTTCATTTCGGCGTAATTTTTGTGATTGATAATCCATTTTAGTTTGAGATGATGTCTGTGCAGGTGATGCTTCATCTGCACGACGTACTTTTATCTCTTCTTGTTTCTCTAAAAAGTATGTGTAATCTCCTTCGAACACTTCCAGACGCTTATCGTCCATCTGCATGATACGATTCGCAATGCGATCTATAAAGTATCTATCGTGACTCACGAACAGCAGTGTACCTGGATAATCTTCTAGTGCCTGCTCGAGCACTTCTTTACTATCGATATCCAGGTGGTTGGTCGGTTCATCGAGTATTAATAGATTGTTCTTCTCAAGCATAAGCTTTGCCAGCTGAATACGTGCTTTTTCACCGCCGCTTAATGTGTTTACTTGTTTCAACACATCATCCTGTGTGAATAAGAATTGACCAAGTACACCACGCACATCACCTTCGTTCATCTGTGGATATTCATGCCATAACTCTTCTAATATAGTACGGCTTGATGAAATCTCTGCCTGCTTCTGGTCATAATAACCAATCGACACGTTAGAGCCATATGTAACATCACCGGCGAAAGCTTCCAACCTATCCGCAATTGTTTTAACAAGCGTCGTCTTACCGATACCATTCGGACCAATAATACCAAGTCGATCACCCTTAGTAACTTGAAAAGTGATATCTGAGTTTAACACCTCATTATGTCCAATTGAGAGCTTTGAGACACCTAAGACGTCATTACCACTTTCACGTTTAATATCAAATCTAAACTTTGCCTTGCGTCTATCCTGCATCGGTGTATGCAACCGGTCTATTTTCTCGAGTTGCTTGCGTCTGCTCTTAGCCATTCCGCTCGTTGATGCGCGCGCAATATTCTTCTCAACAAATGTTTCGAGCGTCTTGATTTCCTTTTGCTGCGCATCATAACTTTTTAATTCTAATTGGTAGCGCTTATCTTTATCTATTAAATATTGTGAGTAATTACCATGATAAAGAGTCCCTTTAAACAGTTCTATTTCATAAATTTTATTAACAGTCTTATCTAAGAAATAGCGGTCATGACTAATGATCACGACAGCACCTTCAAAAACGCTTAGATAATGTTCCAACCACTCCACAGTATCCATATCTAAATGGTTTGTTGGTTCATCAAGCAGTAGGAGGTCTGGTTTATTTAATAACATTTGTCCAAGTGCAAGACGTGTTTTTTGCCCACCTGAAAAAGAGCTCACGCGTCGTTCTAGATCATCTATTGAGAACTTTAAACCCGTGACTATCGATTTGATTTTGCTATCGATAAGGTAACCATCATTTGATTCAAACTGATGTTGAAGCTGTTCAAAACCATCTAATTTATTTTGATATTCTGGATGGTCATATTCATGGTTGCCAAGCCAATTTGAAATATCGTCAAGCTTATATTTAATATCCAGTAAGTGTTTAAATGGTTTCTTCATTTCGTTATAAACAGTGTCCTCAGATTCAAGTGACATTTGTTGTGTTAAATAGCCAATGCTGATATCTTTAGGAATACTAATAGTACCTGCATCAATAGACGAGATCCCGGCCATAATTTTCATCAGTGTCGTCTTTCCAGCACCATTCTTACCGACTATACCGATGCGCGAATCTGACTGTATTTGCATTGAGATGTTTTCAAATATTAAATCGGTCACATAATACTTTTTTATGTTGCTCATTTGTAACACTTTCATACTATCCCTCATTCCATACTCAGTGTACAATAAACAGACTAACGATACGATAGATAAGCGACATACCAAACTAAAATATGATATAATATTTTAGAAATTTAATATAAAGGAAGTCAGGTCAGTGGCGAATGAAAATATGATTCCAAAAGCGACAGAACGACGCATGCCACTTTATTACCGATACTTTAGATTTGAATGTGAAAAGGGTACTGAGCGTGTGTCATCTAAAGACATAAGCGTTGCATTAAAAATTGATTCTGCAACAATACGTAGGGATTTTTCTCACTTTGGAGAACTTGGTCGTAAAGGTTATGGTTACAATGTAAGAGCACTGCTTGATTTCTTTATTGAGCAGTTATCAGGGACAGCTGAGCAGCGTGTTGCTGTTGTGGGTGTTGGTAACTTGGGCAGCGCGCTTTTGCGCTATAATTTTGGAAATAATCTCAGCGAAAATATTCAACTATGTGCAGGGTTCGATATTGATCCTGAAAAAATCGGCACAATGGTCGGAGAACATAATGTGTACGATATGCAATACCTTCAGAAAATGGTGCGCAATTTAAAGATTGACTTAGCAATAATTGCAGTACCAGAAGAAGAAGCTTTAGCAGTTAAAGAAGAATTAGAAAAAGCAGGCGTGAAGGGTGTCATGAATTTTGCCCCAACTCATATCAATTCAACAGACGAGTTTATTGTTCATGATGTTGACTTAACGATGGAATTACAATCACTGCTTTTCAAGATGAAAATAAATAGAGGTGAGTAGTAATGATTGAATTTTTACCACAGACGTTATCATTTATTAGTCCAACAGCAGCAATCATTATCGCAGTCGTTGGTTTGATATTATTTGGTTCAAAGCGATTACCAGAGTTCGGACGTTCAATCGGTGTCACGTTAAAAGAATTTAAAGATGGCATGAGCGGTGTCGTCATGACAGAAGAGAAAGATAAAAAGCCAATCGAGCATGAAGAAGAAAAGAAATCTAAAGAAGACTAAGTATGAGGTGGCGCATGCCGCCTTTTTTTGAATTGTGAGGTGTTATAAATGAGTAAAGAAATGGATGCTCAATCAATTGGCGAGCATATTGGAGAACTGCGTACACGTCTTGTAGTAACAGCATATTTTTTCTTTGCAGGACTAATTGTAGGATTCTTCGTCTCGCGTCCATTAATATATTACATGCAAAATGCACCGTGGACAGAAAATATTCAGATGCATGCATTCCAAGTGATGGATCCATTAAGGATTTACATATTAATAATGATAGTCGTTGCTTTCGTAATCATTTTACCAGTTATTATGTATCAATTATGGGCCTTTATTGCACCTGGTCTATATGAAAACGAGCGACGCGTTACACTATCTTACATCCCCATTGTGCTGCTTCTTATGTTAATTGGTTTTGCTTTTAGTTATTTTATACTTGTTCCTTATATTATTCGATTTACATTTGATTTATCTGCTTCAATGGGCATTCAGACAACGATTGGGATTAATGAATATTTCGGATTTTTATTCCGGACAGTATTACCATTTGGTGTGATATTCCAAATGCCGGTACTTGTTCTATTTTTAACGCAGCTCGGTATTATATCACCGCCATTCCTTAAGAAAAATAGAAAATATGCTTATTTCATTCTTTTTATTTTAGCTGCAATTATTGCGCCGCCTGAACTGACGACAAATATAATCTTGACAATACCAATGATTATATTGTACGAAATAAGTATTGTGATATCTAAATATGGATATAGACGCTACTTAAAGGCCGAAGAAAAGCGCTTAGCAGAGAGTCTAGAAAGTGGTGATCAAGATGAACGATGAACACAATATATTTAAAAAATTAGATGAGATACCGAGAGCAGAGATAGATTCCTTAGCAGATGAAGCAATGCATAGCGCTTGGCGTCAAAAATATCATGTCCAACCGGTATTTGGAGAACTCGGGCATCCGACGGCGTTTATTCATTTTAATCATAATTATCATGTGTTTTATCAGTGGTTCCCGTTTGGTGCTGATAAAAGCGTTCCATATTGGTACCATGTGAAGAGTCATGATCTATCACTCTTTGAGAATAAGGGCGTATTTATTAAGCCAGATTCATTATACGATACACTCGGTGCGTTCTCAGGAGATGTATATGCATTCGATTCTGAGCTATTCATGCTATATCATGGCAGACGTAAAAAAGGAAATCAGGCAATCGACGCTTTGCTCTCAGGTGTGATGAATGAACGTGAAAAATTCGATAAGGATAGTACAATCATCGATGTCGAGAGTGAGATTATTGATTTGCACAACATCAAAGATCCGGTACTTTATCAGCATAAGCAGGATTTATATATCATTAGTGGCGCGATGAATGCTATGGAGTACGGAAGGCTCGCTGTATTTAAAGCCTATGAAGATTCATTTCGCTATATGGGTGAGTTGACGACGGGCTTTAATGAGTTTGGTTTTCAGTGGGAATATCCAGATATTATTGAAATAGATAATCAAGTGCTTTTGGCATTTTGTCCTAAGGGCATTGATAAATATCAAAATCATTTTCACAACATGTTTCAAGCCGGATATATTTTGGGTGAAATTGATTTAGATAACTTAGAAATGCTGCATGGCTCTTTTGAAGAATTTGATCACGGTTTTGATTTCTATGCACCACGTCTAACTAAAAGTCCAAAAGGTAAAACATTATTGATAGGCTGGATGGGCATGAAGCATTCTGCATATCCTACAGATGTGAGTAGATGGCGTCATTGTTTGACGATACCAAGAGAACTTTCAATCGTGGATAATAAACTAAAGCAGGTACCCCTCGACAGCATCACACTTATGCGCGGCGAACCGATTGAAGCGGAAGGCTACATCACTCAGTTCCCTCATAAGATGCGGGACTTCGAAGGTGATTCATACGAGATGATTATTAATATTCTTGAAAACACATCTTCTGTGCTTTATATGAAGTTTCGTTTAAGTCACCGGGAAGAAACGGTGTTGAAATATGATAGTGAGTCTAAAGCGTTCACACTGAATCGTGGATTAAGCGGACAGCTGCCTGAGGATGTGGACGGGGTAGAACGCACAGTAATTCTTGATAATCCGCTGTGGCAAGTACGTATATTTATGGATATATCAAGCATTGAAGTGTTTATAAATGATGGAGAAGCGGTTATGAGTGCGCGCATCTTTCCGAGAGATGATGCAACAGGTGTTGAACTTTCCACAGAAACTGGTGAGTGTCATACAAACATCATTCAATATCCGATGAAACATTTCCCTAATGAAGCGATTATTAACAAACGATAACATGGCAATTTATACCAAAAGTTAAAAACATCTTGCAATTTCTATCTTAATGTACAAAAATGGAAATATATACATTTGGGTGGTGGACAGGATGTTTTCGGTATTAAGTCAAATTAGCAAGCGTTTAGAATATATGACACCAGTTGAGACACGCATCGCGCATTACATGTTAGAAAACCCTGCACAGATTATAAAGATGCCAGTGAAAGAAATCGCCAAAAATGCACAGACCAGCGACGCGGCAATCGTAAGATTCGCCAAACGCATCGGATTAAATGGTATTAAAGAGTTAAAAGTAGAACTCGCTAAAGAACTACATACTTTAGATGACAAGAGCGTGTCACGTGTAATTGATTTAGCAGTCGATTCAAGAAAAGACATCTTTGAAAAAGTATTTAGAAATACGATCCAAGCGTTGCATAACACGGAACGCATAGTAAACCGCAACAGTATTAAGCAAGCTGCGGAGTATATGGGCAAGGCAGACAGCACCCTGATTTTTGGAATGGGAGATTCAGGACATGTTGGTTGTGAGTTTGAACAAAAATTACACAGAGTAAATGTGAATGCATATTTTACAGCTGATAAATACCTGTGTTTAACCAAGCTCTCTAATCTTGGTCCGAACGATGTGTTGTTTGTAATCACGCTCAGTGGTAAAACTTCTGAAGTTGTTGAAGTCGTGAAGATGGCTAAGCAATTAAACATCCGAGCAATTATTTTGACGCAACATCACGCTTCTACAGCTAAGCGACATTCAGACATCGCAATTGAAATCACTGAAGAGGAAATGAACATACAATATATGAATATGACAAGTCGCATATCACAACTTGTTGTCTGTGATGTACTTTTCTTCTATATATGTAAATCATTAGGTTCTGAAGCATATGACAACATAATAAAGACTTACGATGTAATGCACGAGTAAACCATGTAAATATTACATGGTTTTTTATGTATTTGAAATACAACTGAAACATAGAACCGATTGAAATGTGGTAAGTTTAAGCTATTAAGAATATTAATTGTTAGGTGGTGATGTACAATGATGAAACGATTGCTTCAGAATGTCTTAATAATGAGTGTTTTAATACTTATATTCATACAAGTAAATGAGTCTTATGCATCAGATAATGTTGAGGAAATTAAAACTGAAGAAGCGGATGATTCAGAAATTCTTGGTGCAGGCGTTAATACAAGTGATAAACAAAACACAGATCGTGACGTAAAATTTGACGCAATCTATGAGATGGAGAGACCAGAGACAGAAGAATCGAACAGTCAGAATGTACTCTCCCCAGCTGAACCTAAAGATGAAATGATTGAAGAAATTACAAACAAAGATAAAGTTATCGAAGAAGCAATAAAAGAAGAGTCATCAGAAGAACCAGATAATTCAATAGAAGATTTAGAAGAAGATATTGAGTTAGAAGACTCAAATGAATCAATAGTTGAAACAGACGAAGAAGCGGATGAAAAAGTTGAGGATAAAAGTTCACAACAAGCCGTTTATGATGAACGCGGAAAAATTACAGATGAAGGTTTGACGTACTTGGATGATACCGTCAATAGCGTTATGAGTAAAAAAATAGTGAAGTCATCGTCAAAAAATAAAGGTGATGTTCAAGAATCATCTATAGATAAGCGTAATGAAGCGTTTATTCGTGATCGAATGACAAACTTTCTTTCTTTTCATTCTTTGAATGACAGAAAGGAAAAGACATTTGTCAGAAATATAGTTGTAGAATCAATCATCGTCAAGTATACATCAGCAACGAAGTTACCACTATAAAATATATAATTTCAAAAAGACTAGCTTGTGTATGAAACAAGTCTAGTCTTTTCCTATATTTAGTATAAAATTCCAATTTTAAATTTTGTCAATAATCTGTTAAATGAATTAATATTAAGTTCCTTACCAATAAAAGTCATAAATATGCATTGCGCATATTGGGATATATCTATATAATTCTATTAAGCATTCAACTATATTAATGTGAAGCTACTAGAGGAGGTTAATCAAATGAGTCAAAACAATGATTATCAAGACATGACTGGATCCCAGCTGATGATGAAGAATATTAAAGAATTCTTCGGAAGATTAAATAAGAACAAAGCAGCTATGGTCGGGTTTTATGTTTTGATTGTTTTGTTCTTCATAGCTGTGTTTGGATTTTTAGATGCGCGCTATGGAATAACAGGTATCAGTTCTACACAAACCAACTTAACTGCACGATTGCAAGGACCATCAAGTGAATTCTGGTTCGGTACAGACCATATGGGTAGAGATATCTTTATGCGAATTCTTCATGGTATGCACATCACACTCGGCGTTGGATTCGCTGCAACATTCTTAGCAGCGATAATCGGTGTTCCTTTAGGAATTTTAGCCGGCTACTATGGTAAGGTCATTGATTCAGTCATCATGAGAATTATGGATGTACTACTTGCATTCCCAGGTATCTTACTTGCTTTATTCATCGTAAGTATCTTAGGTGGTAGTACAGTTAACGTAACAATTGCCGTCGCGATATCCGCCATACCACAATTTGCAAGGATTGTACGTGGTTCAACATTAACAACGAAAAATTTAGAGTACATAGACGCTATACGCGCACTTGGTGCAAAGGACTTTAAGATAATATTCCAGCACATATTACCAAATATTTTGTCTCCAATCATTGTAAATACATCGATATTCTTAGCATCAGCAGTATTATCAATTGCTGGTTTATCGTTCTTAGGTTTAGGTGTACAGCCACCGATTCCAGAATGGGGTGCAATGTTAAACGATGGTCGAAACTATATGTATCAGGCCGGACATATTACATTCTTCCCAGGTATGATGATTGTTATTGTCGTACTCGCATTTAACCTACTTGGTGATGGGTTACGTGACGCACTTGATCCAAAACTTAAAAATTAAGGAGGACTAGGACATGGTTAGGTTTATAACACAACGTTTACTTCAACTAATCCCTGTATTATTTGGTGTAACAATATTAGTATTCGGTATCCTACATTTAACGCCTGGTGACCCTGCCTTGATTATGGCTGGTGAAAGTGCACCAGAAGCAACTGTTAATGCGATTAGACGTCGACTCGGTTTGGATAATCCAATACATATTCAATACTTTGATTTTTTAATGAATGTTTTATCTTTAGATTTTGGTACATCGATTCGAGATAACATTCCAGTCTCAGATCACATTAGTGCACGTTTCTTTATCACGTTAGAACTTGCAATAATGTCAACGATTTTCAGTATATTCGTTGGCTTGTTAGTTGGTATTGTCTCAGCTGTATGGAAATATAGCTTCTGGGATGTATCTTTAATGGTTATTACATTATTCGGTTTATCTATGCCGAACTTCTGGTTAGGACTAATGTTAATTCAGTGGTTCTCAATTAACCTTGGATGGTTTGCACCAACTGGTTGGGGTAACGCGAACCAAATGGTCTTACCAGTTATTGCTCTTGGTACTGCTGGGGCAGCTATTATCGCACGTATGACCCGCAGTAGTATGTTAGATGTTATCGGGCAAGACTATATACGTACAGCACGAGCAAAAGGTGTAAAAGAGCGCGCTGTTATTTTCAAGCATGCGCTTAAGAACGCATTGATTCCAGTTGTTACTGTTGCCGGGCTTCAGTTTGGTTACTTCTTATCAGGTTCGGTATTAACAGAGAGTGTATTCGCAATCAATGGACTTGGTCGTTTAATTATCGACTCAATCTTTGCGCGTGACTTCCCTGTTGTACAAGGTACAGTACTTGTTTTAGCAGTGATGTTCGTAACAGTAAACTTCTTGGTTGATATAACGTATAAATTCTTGAACAAACGTGTTGACTTAAATTAGAAAGGAGCGGTAAGGATGTCTGAAGAAGTAAACAAGACAATAGAACAACAAGACGCTATCTTTAAAGATGCCGTGTTAAAAGTAGATGACCTGCGCACATCATTCTTCTTAGGGAAAAATGAAGTTAAAGCGGTTGATGGTGTGTCGTTCAGCGTACCTAAAGGTAAAACACTCGGTATCGTTGGAGAATCAGGCTCGGGTAAAAGTATTACCGCCTTATCAATATTAGACTTGATCGAAAAACCAGGTGAAATTATCGGTGGTTCGATTAAATATAAAGAAGAAGAATTGGTGAACGCCAAACTTTCTCGTATGAGAAAGATTCGTGGTAACGATATCTCTATGATATTCCAAGAACCAATGACTTCTTTAAACCCTGTATATACTATAGGAGACCAGTTGCGTGAAGTATTTAAAATTCACCAAAAGCTTGGTCCTTCTAAGCAAAAAGCACGCGCAATTGAGATGTTGGAGCTCGTTGGTATACCTTCTCCTGAAAAACGCATGTCGCAATATCCATATGAATTATCAGGTGGTATGAGACAGCGTGTAATGATTGCGATTGCACTTGCGTGTAAACCAGAGTTACTTATAGCCGACGAACCAACAACAGCACTTGACGTAACGATTCAGGCACAAATTCTAGAGCTCATAAAAGAATTACAAGAAGAAATTGGTATGAGCGTTATTATGATTACGCATGACCTAGGTGTTGTAGCGGAAACATGTGATTATGTTGCTGTTATGTATGCAGGACGTGTGGTTGAGTACGCAGATGTATATACGCTGTTCGAGAATCCGAAGCACCCATATACAGTTGGATTATTAAATTCATTACCGCGTCATGATATAGATCAAGATGAACTCGTACCTATCAAAGGAAATGTACCTGCGCCTCATGAGATGCCACCTGGCTGTAAGTTTGCACCACGTTGTCCATTTGCAGCTGAGATATGTAAGGAAATGCCGGCACTTAAACAAACTGAAGACGGTAACGATGTGCGTTGCTGGATTTACGATGAACGATGGGACGGCAAAGAGGGGGGTAAAAGTTTATGAAAACTAAGGAAGAAATTCTACGCGTAGAAGGTCTGAAACAATACTTCCCAATTAAAGGTGGATTTTTTGGACGCACAGTCAACCACGTTAAAGCAGTAGATGATATCTCATTTACGGTTAACAAAGGTGAAACAGTTTCAATCGTTGGAGAATCAGGTTGTGGTAAATCAACTACAGGCCGTTCTATCTTAAGACTTGATGAGCCGACAGAAGGTAAAGTTTTCTTTGAAGGTAAGAACATTCTAGACTTAGCAAAAAATGATATGCGCAGTATGCGAGATGAGTTACAGATTATTTTCCAAGATCCTTATGCATCGCTTAACCCACGTATGACTGTGAAAGCAACGCTTATGGAAGCGATGGAAATAACAAATACTGTGCCGAAGAAAGACCGTGAAAAGCGTGTTATCGAATTATTAGAAACGGTCGGTTTACAACGTCACCAATTGCATAGATACCCACATGAATTCTCAGGTGGACAGCGTCAAAGAATTGGTATCGCGCGTGCTTTATCAGTTGATCCAAAATTAATCATCTGTGATGAAGCTGTATCAGCACTGGATGTTTCAATTCAGGCACAGGTGTTAAATTTACTTAAAAAGCTACAGCGTGAGATGGATTTAACGTATCTGTTTATTGCACATGACCTTGGTGTTGTGCGTCATATTTCTGACCGCATCATCGTAATGTATTTAGGTAAAATTGTTGAGTATGGCGATACGAAGAGCATCTTTGAGAACCCGCAACACCCTTATACAAAAGCGTTGTTATCTGCAATTCCAGTTGTAGACCCGAGAAATAAATCAAAGCGTATATTTTTACGCGGTGATATACCTTCACCAATTGATCCACCGACAGGTTGCCGTTTCCATACCCGCTGTCCATTTGCAACAGACTTATGTAAAACGGATACACCGGTATTAGAAAACAAAGATGCTGATTCGAATGCACGACATGAAGTTGCATGTCACTATGCTCTCGATATTCAAAGTGGGAAACATAAACCGCAATATGAAATGAGAGACGTTAGAAAGAACATTGATGACGAATCATTAGAAGCGCTTGAGGGTCACGAAGAAGATAGATTTTAGGAAATTTTTGGTTGTGTACTTATACGCATTAACGTATAATAAAGATAATTAAATGAGAATTTAATTAAAATTTTTCTATTAGGAGGAAGAATTTGTGAAAAAACGCAATATTTTAACATCTTTACTTGCAGTAACGTTAGGTTCAGTTTTAGTTGCCAGTACAGTTGATGCTCAAGAAGAAGGTGGCGGTGATTTAATTATCGCTGATATGAGTGACTTAGTGAGTTTAGATCCACATGGTAACAACGACGTACCTTCAAGTAACGTACGTGCAAATATTTATGACACTTTGACTGTTCTTGATGAAGACATGGCTGTTCAGCCACACTTAGCTACTGAATGGGAAGAATTAGAAGATGGAACGTATAGCTTCACTTTAAGAGACGATGTCGTATTCCATGATGGTTCTGATTTCACAGCAGAGGTCGTTAGAGCGAACTTATTACGTGTATTAGACCCTAATCTTGCTTCACAACGTGCATTCCTATACGAAATGATTAGTGATATTGAAGTGGTAGACGATTATACAGTAGAAATTACAACTGAATATCCATTCGCGCCATTATTAGCACACTTAGCACACGATGCGGGTGGTATGTTATCACTAGAAGTAATTACTGAAGATTACAACCAGGCATTAGAAGGTACAGATTTAGATTATGAAGGCTATGTAGAAATGCAAGTTAACGGTGAAGAATTTGAAGATGATATCGTTGCTGCAATTGGTGAGAACGTAGGTCAATTCGTTGCTCAGAATCCAATTGGTACAGGTCCATTCATGTTAGAATCTCGTTCTCCGGGTGACAACACTGTACTTGTAAGAAACGATGATTATTTTGATGAGCCAGCACTTTTAGACTCAGTAACGTTTAAAGTGGTTACAGAAACTTCTTCACGTATTGCTGAACTTGAGGGTGGATATTCTCACGTAATTGGTGCAGTTGGACCAATTAACAGAGACCGTGTAGATGCACATGACCAAACATATTTAGATGAGACAGAATCTATGTCATTATCTTATATCGGTTTCAATACACAAGCTGAATACTTAGATGATCCATTAGTACGTCAAGCAATTTCTTACGCAATTGACCGTCAAACAATCATTGAAGGTATTTATGATGGCGTAGGTATTCCAGCAATTGGACCTTTGGCACCTGCAGTATTCGGTTACGATGAAGACGTTGAAGGTATTGCATACGACCTTGATAGAGCGCAAGAATTAATGGCTGAAGCAGGCTATGAAGATGGATTCTCGTTGTCATTATGGACAAACGATAACCCTGAGCGTGTAGACACTGCAGTATTCGTTCAAGAGGCATTACAAGCAATCAACATCGACGTATCTGTCGAGCAGGTTGAGTGGGGTGCGTACTTAGAACAAACTGGTCAAGGTGAGCACGACATGTTCATCCTAGGTTGGTCAGTTGTAACAGGTGATGCAGACTACGGTATGTATCCATTGTTCCACTCTGAGCAAATTGGTGAGCCTGGTAACCGTTCATTCTTACAAGATGAAGAGTTAGATTCATTACTAGAAGCTGGTCGTCAAGCAATTGACACAGACGAGCGTTTAGAAATTTACTCACAAGCTCAAGATTTATTAGTAGACTTAGCACCGATGGCTTACATCCACCACTCAAACTACTTGACTGGTGTACGTAACGAAGTACAAGGCTTCGAAATCGATGCATTAGGTATCTACCAATTGAAAGAAGTAACAATCGAAGCTGAATAATTAAATTTTAATACCCCGCTCTCCGGAGTGGGGTTTTTTTGTGAGAAAATTTGATAGGAGGGTTCTCGTAGGCACGAGAACCGCTCTTCTGCGCCAATGAAAGTGCCTCACTGGCACGACAACTCCTCTCCCCTGCCAATGAAAGTACCTCGCTGGCACGGGAACCCCTTTCCCGCGCCAATGAACAGCATCAAATCGCTACAACCGGTCATAAAAACATCCTGTTGTGGCGAAAATAGGTGAAAATCGCTACAATCGGTCCTAAAAACGTCGTGTTGTAGCGAAAAGGGATGTAAATCGCTACAACCGGTCCTAAAAACGTCGTGTTGTAGCGAAAAGGGATGTAAATCGCTACAACCGGTCCTAAAAACGTCGTGTTGTAGCGAAAACATCCCTCCTCGAACTAATGAGAATTCTCGTCGCTCCGCAAGCATCTTAATAACAACACAAAAAAACACTCTTGCACATGTGCCAGAGTGTTTAGATTATAGATTAAAGTGCCTTATCATCAATCGAATCTAGATATCTTTCTGCTTCTTCTACAACTGCTTTTAAACTGCCTTCTTCAAAAGGACTCTTTAAGTTGGCTTCAGCAACAAGGTCAGTGAATGCCATTGATCCACCTAAGCCACACAAGTGCAGGTAATCTTTCCAAGCTGCATCAAAGTCTTCTTTAGATTTTTTCCAGAACTGCAAAGCACACACTTGAGCGAGTGTATAATCGATATAGTAGAAAGGTGCACCAAATACGTGTCCTTGTCGCTGCCACATTGCACCGTGTATGAGTGGTTCGATGCCATCATAGTCACGGTGTGGCATATATTTACGTTCCAGTTCCTGCCATGCTTCACGGCGTTCTGATGGTGTTAACTGTGGATTTTCATAAACAATGTGTTGGAACTCATCGATTGCAACACCATATGGTAAAAATGCAATGTTATCTGCCATGTGTGCATAGAAAAACTTATCAGTACTTTCTCCGAAGAACAAGTTCATCCAGTCATATGTGAAGTATTCCATACTCATTGAGTGAATTTCACATGATTCAAGCGTCGGGAAAATATATTCCGGAATACCAATATCACGAGACATATATGTTTGGAATGCGTGCCCTGCCTCATGTGTTAAAACAGTAATGTCTCCGAGTGTACCGTTAAAGTTACTGAAGATAAACGGCGCTTCATAGTTTGAAATGAACGTACAATAACCGCCGCCTTCTTTACCTTTCTTGGCTTCAACATCGAATAGGTTACGCTCACGCATAAATGTATACCATTCGTCTGTTTCAGGTGAAAGTTCCTTATACATCTTTTCACCGTTTTTCAAAATTTCTTCTGCATCACCGTTAGGTGTCGCATTACCAGTCATAAAATCAAATGACTCGTCATAAGAATATAAAGTATCTACATTGATACGTTGACGTTGTTTTTCTTTTAACTTAGTTACTAGAGGAACGACATACTCTTCAACTTGTTTACGGAATTTTTCAACCATTGTGCGATTGTAGTCAATACGCTTCATGCGTAAGTAACCGAGTTCAACAAAGTCGTTGTAACCAAGTTCTTTTGCAATCTCGTCACGCACTTTAACTAAATCATCGTAAATCTTATCGATTTTTTCCATATTTTCTTTAAAGTAGCCGCCCGCTGCAACAGCAGCAGAGCGTCGCATTTCACGGTCTGTATGCTGCATGTATGGACCAAACTCAGATAAGTTTAACGTCTTACCATCAAACTCAATCTCAGCAGCTGCAAGCAGCTTCGAGTATTCAGTTGTCAACTTGTTTTCTTTCTGAACTAGTTCGCTAACTTTTGGATCAAATGACTTCATGGAGAATTCAGCGAGTTTGAATAACTGTTTGCCGAATTTTTCTTCGAGTTGCGCTCTGAACTCAGAGTTTGAAATTGCATCATAATACTTGTTATGCATTTCTTTAATCTTTGGTGAATTCTCATCATAGAATTCACGTTCACCATCATAGAATTCATCTTTAGTATCTATTGAGCTGCGGATATGTGCCAGTGTTGATGCAGTATCGATATCACTTTCGATTTTATTATAAGCATCGATTATTTCACTCTGTTCCTCGAATGAATCAGATTCATTAAAGCGCACAAGTAAACCATCGACTTCTGCTAAGAGTTTCTCTAAATCAGGACGTACATACTTCATATCTTCAAACTTTACGGTCATTGTTAAAGCCCCCTCATAGATTATGTGTACATTATATCACTTACAAATAATGAATAAATAGTTATAACAATAATAATAAATACATAATACATAGAAATAAAATGTTAACTCTGTATAAACTCTGATAAAATATAAATAACATGAGGAAGAGTCAGAGAGAGGTAGAGTGATAGACATGTTTAAACTCACTAAGGAATTTGAAACAAAGATGGGGCACTTAACACGTCGTACACACAAGCTCAAAGTCCCAGTTATGATTATTATTGAGGGCGCACTGGCGTCTGGTAAATCACGTCTTGCAAATGCCTTATACATGACACTTGATGCAAAATATACTGACTTTGTCGCAACGCATAGACCAATGGAGAGCGATAAACGTTACCCGTTTCTTTATCCGTTTTGGAAAGCATTGCCTAAAAATGGCGATATCAATATTCACTTTAGAAGCTGGTATGCGAATTTAATTGATTATGAAGCACAAAATATACGAGATAATATTCGTGTAGACTACAAGTATATTCGAGATGATATATACAACTTTGAAAAAACATTGATCGACCGGGGTTATGAAATTATTAAATTTTATGTACATGCAGATGATGATGTAAAGGCACATCATATGAAAATGTTATCTGAGAATCCAGCTAGCCAATGGAAGGCTGAGGAATTCCAAGAGCAGATGGATAATGTTAATTACGAAAAAGAAATGGAAATATTTTTAGAAAACCCAACGCCTTCACCATGGACTATGCTTGATTTTAAAGAAGAGCAGCCAGCAGTGGAATCGTTATTCGAGACTATTTTTAAACGCTTGGAACGTCGCATAAAGCATGAAGAAAATAAATCACATGCACATTATGATGGTGCATTCACAAATCCTTATAACTCCACGTTGTTTACATTTGATTTTGAAAAAGAATCATTAGATAAAGATGATTACAATGAAGAACTTGAACGCTACCAGCAGCGCATGCGTGAAGTTCAGTTTAAACTGTATGAAAAAAAGATGCCGTTATTACTTGTCTATGAAGGTATGGATGCAGCAGGGAAGGGTGGTAATATTAAACGCACGCGCGTGAATCTTGACCCGACAGGATATACAATTAACGCAACTTCTGCACCGACAGAGATAGAACTTGCACATCATTACTTATGGCGCTTTTATACAAATGTTCCAAGAAGTGGTCATATATCATTCTTTGATAGAAGTTGGTATGGGCGTGTGTTGGTTGAGCGTATAGAGGGATTCGCTACGAACAAAGAATGGAAAGAAGCATATCAAGAAATAAACCACTTTGAGAAGTCACTTGTGCATAGCGGTGCAATCATAGTGAAAATATTTTTATCGTTAGACAAAGATGAACAACTTAAGCGATTTGAAACACGTGAAGACGACCCAGATAAAAACTGGAAATTAACAGATGAAGATTGGCGTAACCGCGATAAGTGGGATAAGTACATCGAGGCTTCTGAAGAAATGATTTTCAACACGAATACAAGTGAGGCCCCATGGTATGTAATTCCAGGCAACGACAAACGCTATGCACGCGTAGAAGCTTTGCTTCGTATTGTCGAGTTTTGTGAGCGACGCTTGAATGAAGATAATGCTTGAAGACTGAATAGATAAAACATCATGATAGATTAGGAGGGTGTTAATGAGAAAGTTATTTGGCTTTTTTATACTCGGCATGTTGGTTGTGCACCCTGTAAAAGCGGACGATACAAAATTACTTGAAGACTTTGATCATCTATTTAGTGTGACATGGGATCTGGTAGAGACTTTGGATGATAGGGAAGCAGTTGAAATTGAATTTAAAGATATATTGACGGACCCTGAAAATGTGAGTTCCTATAATTTTGATTTTCAAAGTCAGTTTACGGCAATTGAAGAGCGCGAACTTTCAACAGTGGCAGAATCGCACGGTACAATTATAGAAACTGACAATCAATTAGAGATTATTGAATTTGATAGTAATGAAGACATATTTCGTTACGGGAGTTCTGACGAACCGATAGCTTATGAATATGTGCCTGATTCAGGTCAATACCTGAATCTCTATGATTACGGACATACATTAGATGAGTTGATATTACATCGTTATTTTCCAGTACATGACTTTCTTTTGAATCATGAATCGTTATTTAATACGTATCAAAACGACACACATTATATTTTAGAAGTTGTTACTGAGGATAAGGATTTTGGTAACGGGCTCGATTATTTACGTACAATCACAACCTCAGACTTCATTGCAGAGTCCTTTAAATATGGCATGCTTATTACAATCGATAAAGAATCAGGAACGATTGAAGACTCCCTTATATTAACAAGCGTAGAATTACCAGAGCAAAATACATCACTGGTTTCAGAACTGTATGCGAACTATAGTGCATTTAATACGATAAATGATTTAGAAGATTACAGTGCGGAGATTTCCCGTCTCATGCAAGAGACGGAGGGTTTATCGAACTTCTTTAAAAATAATAAGGGACACTCACGATATCTGCAAGGTGTTTTAAGTGATATTGAGGGATTGAAAGATTCAGACGAGACAGCACAAGCGCTTATAGAAGATATTCCGTTTCTCGAAAATTATCTATTTACTCTAGTGACAGATTTAACATTCAGAGCGTTATCCAGCAACCAAATTGACAGCGAAAGTGAACAGGTGTTAGGGGGATATATTTCAGAAACGGATGATTTTTTATCCGTGCAGGCATATCTCATCACACTTGATGGAGAATATCTGGTGCGCTACGGTAATACAGAACAAGATGTCGCATGGTTAAATGACACACAGACAGGCGGTGTGTATCAGGATACGAACCTTTTTCCAGTCGAAGAGGTCGTGTATTTCAGATATAAATCTGTACTGGAACAATTAAAATTGCTTCGAGATTTCACTGTGCATGAAAGTGACGATTATTATTATTTAAGCAGTGAAGGGGACGCGAACTTAAAAGAATCATTTGATAAAATTCAATATACTTATAATGATGATTTTATTGAAGGGTCAGATCGATACGGTTTACTCATTACTTTGAGTAAACCAGCTCTAACAATTCAAGATATGGTGTTTTATAGAACGATGGATACTAAAGATGGGGACTATGTTGCGTACTTAGAAGTTATTGGTAGATTTTTAGAAACTACAGACTTTGAGCCAAACCTAAATTTGGATGAGCTGGATTGATTTACTATAATTGATAGCTCTTCTTCAGGAGAAACATTATAGAGCCGCTAAGTGGTTTACTGTCTCTATGAGAAACTTCATAGAGCCGCTAAACAGCTTCAAATACAAAATACACAAAAAAGACGCTGAACATTAAACGTTCGCGTCTTTTCATCTTTTCCTACCCATTTTGATTTGATAATAAATTTTATAAATTAAAACACCAGCAATGAGACCGACCAGGCCAATCGCAATGTATTGCAAAGTTGTATGCATCATCTCGACCTGCCAAAATTGGCGGTTCATAATGAACAACACGAGTAATATAAAGTATGCAGAAAATATACTGCTGATAAACATTCGATTTACAGTACGCTTTCTTTTAGGACGAACGATAGCCATTTGAATGTATCTCCTTTCAACGGGGTCTTGTATTTCAAATTACCCGGAATCTGGAGTCATCAAACGAGGTATACTTCACAATCATTCTTTAAAGCGTGACCACAACATGTAAGCAGCATACGAGATAATCATGATTACCATAACGACAAATAACACATTGACGACATCGAGTACTTGACTGCTGCCAATAAATTGATCATTTACGAATTGAAGTATTAACAATACGAGTAAAAAGCCTGCAAGCACTAGGGGAAACACACGTTTTTGTCCATACATTTAAATCATCCCCTCGTATCGTCGTTATCCTGATTAGCGTTTACTTCATCAACATCATCTTCATATAACTTTTCGCCATCCTCATCATACTGTTTTCTTGCATCAAAATAGAGCATGATAAGTGCAGCAACGGATATTATAAATACCCAATTTAAAATGACTGCTAAACCTTCAATTGGATTTAAAAAATAATTTATTATCCATAATATAACGACAATAACTAAGTATTTAAAATATGTCTTTTGTATGGGGTTCATCATCTAGGCGTTGCCTCCCTAATCTTTACGTTCAGTATCTTCGGATAATAATCGAACCGAAAATCTTAACCTCTATTATAGCATTCTCATGTGTTATAAAAGAATGCTTTTATGGCAGAATATATACTTATGATGAGTGTGACAACTGCGACGCCCATAAAGACGATCCACATGACATTGCGTACGATATCAGTTGCCATGAAGTTAGACATAACACTCGCAACGATAACAATCCAGATTGTCACTAGGAAAAATATAATTGCCCGCAACTTATATGAAAATGTGTCTGGAAACTTTGGGATTTTCATTATAAAGACCTCCTCAACATTCATTCACTATTCTCTATACCTCTTATTTTAGTGAAAATAACACGTGACATAAAGAGAAGTGAGTTTAGCCAGACAATAAAACCCCCTCAAGTTGACTAGTATTCCAACTTAAGGGGGTAACTAAATATTGTTATTCTTCGCTGAAGCCAACGTTATATAATGCTGTTTCTTCATTGAAATATGGATCAATTGAATAGTTCACAACATTCTCTGTGATTGGAAATACAAGCGTTCTATACAGTGTCGGGATAACTGGAATATCTTCAACCATATATTGTTGCCACTCTTTGTAAACATCTATACGATATTCAGGATCAAATGCTTCTTCAGATAAACCACGTGCTAAAATCTCGTTATTTGTCTCGTCATTATAACGGCCATAGTTCGATGGTGAATCTCCACCATAGTAACCTGATTGATCAACATCAGAGCCAACTTGCCATGCACCGAGGTACACATCAATATCTCCTGTGTCATTGCCAAGCATGTCATAGAAGGAGTTGTATTCAACTAATCTGCCGTTAAGAAGATTCGTATTCAAACCAACGTTTCTCCAAGACTGTAAGTAGTAATTTGCGAGTGGTTCTGCAACATCAGAATGTGAGATGACAGCTAAATTAATATCTAAAGGCTCACCTTCAGGTGTTTCTCTAAAACCATCACCATCAATGTCTTCGTAGCCAGCATCATCTAGAATCTGGTTTGCTGTGTCTAGATCAAATGTAGGTGCTTCGATTGTTTCATCATGATACGCTTCGTAATATGGCGGCACTAACGTTGTCGCGCCGACACGTAACCCATGATAGAACTGCCTGCCAATTTCAGCGTTGTCAATCGCATACCACATTGCACGTCTTAATTCGACGTCACCCATCTTCATCTCGTCACGAAGATCGACGTTCACATTGTTTTCGGCATCCCATTCACCAAGCTTAAAACCGAGATAGTCATAGTTATCAGATGTATGTGCTAACCACTCCAAGCCTTCAGCATCTGCGATATCTACAACTTGGTCTACTGGGAAGTACTCAACAATATCAAAGTTATTATTTGCAACTTCATTGGAAACTGTTGCCGTTGAGACAACTTGGATGTTAATCCCATCAAGTTGAGGCTCTCCACGCCAATAGTCTTCATGCTTTGATAAAATGAGACTTTCACCAGGTGTAATTGAATCGACTTTGTATGGTCCAATCCCAATTGGATTTTCACGTGCTTCAGGTGATGATGACATCTCGCTCACTGATAGATGTTCAAAATGATGTACCGGGAATGCATATACCCATAGACCACCGCTTAAAAGTGTTGGATTCGTTTCAGTAAATGTAAATACTGCTGTATTATCATCAATAACTTCGATTCCAGAAATCTCGTCTGAACCTCCATTATGATAATCTAAGTATCCTTCGATTAATGTAAATCCACTAGAACGGCCATATACACCATTATAGTCTGGGTGCCCCATGACATAGAAAGATTCTACGTAGTCATGAATATCTAAACGCTCACCATCGTGCCAATATACTTCTTCGGCGATGGTAAATGTAATTTCATTATTCTCTTCATCAAACGCATAATGCATCGCGCCATCGTTTGAATATTGCATGTTTTCATCAAGAGTAAGTAATGGCTCATCAAAATATGACGTAATCGTTCCATCAGGACCAGATGAAGACAGTATGTAGTTGAACACACCTTCAAACGGCGAGTCTAATACTACGCCAACTTCAAGCGTACCAGAACCTGTTGGTGTACCTTCGTTAGATACTGTTGTACCAAATTCATCGAGATCGAATACTGCTTCTTCCGCACTTGCATTAGCTGATAGTAATGAAAGTGAAATACCGACTGTAGCGACAAATAGTGTTGGTGCAAAAAAACGTTTCGTTTTCAAAATAAACCTCCGAGTAATAATTTCTTCTTCGCTATACAATAGTATAGAAGTTTGAAAACGTTATCAAGCGTAGTGATTGGAGTTTTATTTCAATAATTCATGTTTAGTATGAATCTGCAGTCATGGTATGAAATTGCAATATAAATAGTTTAACCTAATACATAATTATTTAATGAACTGAAGGTGAGCAACTTAAAGTGTGCTTTGTCATGTGAAGAAAGATTAATTTTATTTTAACAAAGTAGTATATATCTTGAATTTTTACATACATCAATATTTTTATTGTGTATACTAAAACTAGTTTAATAATTTTTATGAAATATCTGTTAATTTAATTTCAATTTATCAGTTGTTGTATAACTGGGTAGGAGGATGCGCATGTTTCGTGTTGTTTTTGATGAAACAAAGAAAAAAATATGGAGAAATAAAAAGAATAGATTATTAATTATTCTAAGTATCATTAGTATTTTTATCTATACATTAATCATAATGCCGGGTCAATTACACTCGACAGAAGCACCACAAAGTCAATTTAACTTACAGATGAATACTGAATTAAATATGAAAGAAGAACGTCTGGCTGATGGAAATATTGGCATTACCCGGATGAGTGGTGTGGACTCTTATTTATATTCTAAGCAGCGTTTTGAAACTTATGATACATATGCACAAGCCCTTAGAGATGGGAATGCAAAGTTGTTGATCGATAATATTGCGAATGTATGGCCAAATCATTTGCGGAATAACTTGGATGAGTATGTGTACGACCGTGCTGGACTAGATTTTAATGCGATTGTGTATGAACGCGGGACATTGACACGTAACCTCGCATTTATTGCGCTACATAATGATATTTCGATGCATACAGTGCAAGAGAAAACATCGATACAACAATTTTATTTGTTCTTTAAAAGCTATGGCCCTCTTATTATTTTCCTCATTACAATCTTTATTGCGAGCGAGATACTCGTTGTTGATAGAAAACACCGGACGTTAAAAGCAGGGCCACCGATTTCCTGGTGGAAGTATATCTTTTATCAATCGGTATCAACGTACTTGATTGTGGCGGTATTTATTGCAGCTGCACTGACAGCATTTTTCCTAATCAATGGATTATTGTATGGTACAGGACCTGCTGACTTATTGGTTAATCATTATGTCTATCAATCAGAAGGTGGCTTATCTTCATTCAGGGGAGATCCATCACATTTTGATTCTCAACATGCATGGGCATTTGTATGGAAGTCCATTGGGCTTGTATTAATGATTATGTTTTTACTCATACGACTGAATGCGTTGTTCAGCCTTATATTCCGCCATGAGATACTAGTTATGGTGATAGGCTTTGCGGTTGTGTTACTCACAATTATTTATGGCACAGATGGCTCTGGTGAGCTTCTCGGTTTACCTGGATACTTCTTACCTCAGAATTACTTTGAAGTCGGCAGCGTTGTGAGTGGGGAGCGGAACTACTTTTCAACAACAGACATGTATAACTTTGTGACGGGTAGTTTGGTCATCTTAGTATCAATAGTGATTGTTGAAATACTCTTATATATTGCCACGCTATGGATGAATAGACAGAAGTTCGAACGGGAGGTGCGCTAGATGCGATTATTTAAATGGGAATTTCTAAAGATAATCAGAGATTGGAAAGTGCGCATACTCCTGCTCGCGTTGTTAATATTTCTAGCGACATTTTCATCATTCTATCAAAACCAAAACGTATCGCTTCCTCTTGAAAATATTAGAGAACAGTATTCACAAGTTGAAAATGTTTATTACGCATCACCTGAAGCACACTTACAAACCGAGGTCGGTGAGTACGTTGACGGGTTACTTGCAGAGAATCAGTGGTTGCTCGGTATGCAACGCTACATTTTAAATCAGCGTGACGGTAACACAGTCGAAGGTTTAGAAGATCTGGTCGGCAACTATGTTGAGCAGGGCATGACTATAAATGAGAATATTTTAAAGTTACTTGACGCAACAGATTTTGAATCTTATCCATTGTTAGTGGAAAATCTACCTACAGCAGAAGAGGTAGAAGCGGAGATGCAGTTTTTAACATATCTTGATGAAAACAACGTGGATATCGATTGGAATCCAATGAGTCCGAGTTTAGTTTTATTTGAATTGGTTAATACAGTTGCGGGCGTGTTCTTATTTATAGTTGCTGCAGTGATGGGTGCGGATAGATTTAGTTTAGATCAATCGCGCAACTGGAGTATCACACAGGGTATACCAGCCTCATGGCATACTCAGTGGCGACTCAGAACGTTTATAAACTGGATGTTGATTTGGATTATATCTGTGATGGGCATCCTGATTTCTTACTTCATTAGTACGACACGCGCTGATACAGGAACGTTGATGTACCCGGTCCAACTATATGGTCCTCAGTATGTGGAACACATCAGTGTGCTTAGCTATACACTGGTTGTGACATTGCTCGTGATGGTACTGAGCTACTTAATTATTAAATTATCCGTTGGACTGAGCTGGGTATTTAGAAATATTTATTTAACGATTGCGATTGTGATTGGCGTGTTCTTTATCCCGTATATCTTTACGGTAATCCCGCCGGGTTCAGGGATGAATCCATTATTGTACTTACAGATTGAGCCCGTGTTAAATGGGTTTTGGGAACCACTTTTTGTGAATATACCACGCATGATTGTGGCGTTTGTATTATTATTCTTGATTATTGAAATACTATTTTTCTTCATTTTCCAGCTTATACCAACACGCACCGGGAAGCTTGAAAGGAGGAGAAACTAATGAAACATATAAAAATAAGTATCCTTTTATCTGTCATGTTTTTAAGCGGGTGTGCATTTCACGGGATAATGCCGGCTCAATATGACGGTGAAGAGCTGGCAAGAGATGAGTCGTCGATAGACGCTTATATAAATAACGGACAAATTATGAATGTGAATGAATCGCGTTATCCGTTTATTGAAAGTATGACATTAGTAGATGTAGTGGATGTAGTCAGTGGCAGCGCGGATGGTGAAACTGAAACGCTTGAAGCGGGTAGTTACAGTGTGCCAGAAGATCTTGAAGCGGGTGTATATATGCTAGAGATCGCTCGTGAAGTGAGTTCATCCGCTGTTGTTGTATATGACAGCGAAAACGTAAGAATTCTTGAAACATCACTCATCCGTGATAACAACGTTGCCTATGTGATATTAGATGAAGGTTATCGTCTAGAATTTAAAACGCGTTTTGGTACTGCGGATATAACACCGATTCAAGCAGAAGAAATCTCAAGTGAGGAGTCAGTGTATATCCCTCCAGGTATGTATAGTGTGGGTGAACAAGTGCCAGCCGGGGAATATCAACTCATCAGTGAAGAGTTATTATTAATGCGTCAAGACGGTTCACCGGAAGTGTACTGGAATAGTTATGGTGAGTCATTTGAGTACAGAATGGAACGGACGATGTCAGATGATTATCGCCCTGACGAACTCGAAGAAATTGAGAGCTCAATCGTTATAAATGTCGAAGCAGGAGATGTTATCATCGCGCAGAAGTTTTTAGTTTTAACTGAACAATAGAGATGGGGAGAGGGATTCAATGTTTCGTTATGTGTTTAATGAGACCGTAAAGAAAACATGGCGCAATAAAAAGTTGCGGCTGTTGCTTGTTCTCACGGTGTTGATGATTTTAGTGTATTTAACACTCATACTGCCGCGGACATCGACGCCTGCAATTTTAGATTCAACTGCGACTGAAGCGCAGGTTGAAAATCACTATGGTACGAAAGAGAACCAGCTGTCTTCCGGCATGGTGCAATTTACAACATTTACCGGCCAGGATACATTTGCGGTTGCAAAGAGAGACTTTGAGGAATTATCTCAGCTGCATTACGCAATTCAGGATGGGGATTTAGAGCGGATTACAGCGCTGCAAAATGTAGGAATTCCCGTCGCCGGTTCTGCCAGTGGTGAGGTTGATAGTATCTTCCCAATGCGTGAGACAGGTGAGTTTGCATTAGCGACGTATTATAGCAGAGCGTACGTAACAGAAATATTGAATACAGAGCAATTATCGACGCACATGCTAGAAAATAAAACCGCAATTCAACAATTACATAGGTTCGTTGAACGTTATTTACCGCTGTTCTTTCTAATTGTCACGGTATTTATCGCGAGTGAAGTGCTGGTATCCGATAGAAAACACCCCACAATCAAGGCGGGGAAACCAATTGATTGGCGAATGTATATTTGGTATCAATCAATTGCGGTGTTTATGATCAGTGGTCTTTATATGTTAGGCACAATGATTTTCTACACACTAGTAAATGGGTTGTTGTTTGGCTTTGGCCCACTGAAAACCGAAATTACCAAGTATCAATTGACTGAACATGAAGATAGCAGAATCAATGTGTTCCGAGGAGATAATGTATACTTTGAACTGCAAAATGCCTGGATATACGTTGGTCTATCGATATTATTTATTGCGATTATGATGTATATAATTATTCGAATTTCAATGTTACTCTCACTCATCTTTAGACAGGATATGATTGTACTTGTGTTAGGCATTCTGCTTGTTACAGTAACATCGATATACTTAGCAGACGGATCTGAAGGTATCTTTGGCATTGACCCATGGTACCTGCCACAAAACTATATTGAAATTGGACGGGTGTTGATGGGTGAACAAAACTTTGTTGCGTTCACAGATCAATTTACGTTTACGAACGGTTTGATAACGATGGGAATCACTCTCCTTGTTGTTGAAGTGCTGTTGCTCATTGCCTCGTTTATTATGAACCGTCAGCGTTTTGAAAGGCAGGTGCGTTAGAGATGAGACTTGCTAAATGGGACTTTTTGAAGATTATCAGAGATGCAAAATCACGCGTGTTACTCATCGGTTTGTTTTTGTTTATCGGAACGTTTTCGTATTTTTATCAGCAGGGTGAATTTTTAAACTTAAGCCAGGAGTACGTTGGCTCAAGTAGCTCTTATCTACAAACGTATAATGCACTGACTGATGAAAGCTTGGCCACAGAACAGGGTCAGGAGATTGACCGGCGCCTTGCACGAAATCAAACAATCAGCGGCATGCTCGCTTTCATAATAGGTGAGGAGCAGGGGAACACGGTCGATGATTTAGAGGAAGTTGTCGGTGACTTCGTCGACCAGAGTATGGAGTTGAACGAAAATATATTATTTTTCTATGACCAAAAAGATTTTCCGCAGTATGATGCATTAACTCGGCTGCTGCCGCCTGAGGAGCAGGCAATTGAGCAGTTTAGAATGTATGAATATATGTCAGACCGCGGCATTGAGGTCGATTCGAATCAGGCCTCGCCAGGCATGGCATTGTATAGCTTAATTCAATTGTTGTCCGGGGTGTTTATTATCATTATTGCAGCGGTTAGTGGCGCTGACAGCTTCAGCCGTGACCAGGAAAGCAACTGGAGTGTGACGCAGGGGTTGCCAATCACTTGGCAGCGTCAGTGGAATACGCGTACAATCATTCATTGGAGTTTGCTCTGGGGTGTTATTTTACTCGGGATTGTGACCTCCTTCCTAATTAGTTTAATTGGGGCAGGTTCAACAGCACTCGATTACCCTGTGCCGCTGTATCAG
>JBGYPO010000083.1:0-6237 GCA_041838435.1 Aliicoccus sp.
AACTGCGTGATAAACATCCCGACAGCAGCAAGTTCGACCGGCAGACCGTCCAGTAAGTTAGAAGCATAATACAGCATCACGTCAAGCAGATTACCACGCTGCATGACTTCTACAATCGCGAGTGCGAAACCAACGACGAGTGCACCTGTAGCAATATCCTTCACACCCTGTACAAAACCGTCACCAATTGCGTTCGGATGCAGGCGGCAGATGATTCCCATCGCGACTCCTGCAAATAGAATGACAGCACCAATCTGCTGTAATCCCCAACCGAAGAATGCAACACCTGTGACTAAACTTAAGATAGCGATAACGAACACTGTTAATGCAAATACGTGCGTTTTAGACATTTTGAAATCCCAGTCGATGTCCTGATTTTCATCAGGTGAGTAGTTACCATAATCACCGAGCTTTGGATTTCGCTTCACACGCCGCGCATAAATCATGATATACGACACAACAATGACATAAAACGTTATAAATATAGGAATACGGAATTCCCAACCGGACATGAACGGAAGTTCAGCAATTTCCTGAGCCACCCCGACTGTGTACGGGTTTAAAATCGCCGATGTAAAACCGACAGCAAGTGCACCAAGAAATACAACACCAACTGCAGTAATCGCATCGTAGCGGAGTGCAATCATCACCGGAATAATCAGAGGTAAATATACAATTGAAGATTCAGCTGTACCGATTAACGTCCCTAAAAGACCAAAATATAAAACAAGAACCGGGATAATTAAAATTGCAGAATCTTTGAATACAACAACAATCTTCCTGATAAAAGCATCGAGTGCGCCGGTCTTCTTCATAATTCCGATGGCACCACCGAAAATGAAAATGGTGAACACAATTGCAGCACCATTCATTAAACCTTCATGGAAACTTGTAAAGATATCAAAGAAACCTAAAAGTGTACGATCTGTAAATTCAAAGGAATTGTTGACGAGGACTGTGCGGCCGTCGACTTCCTCACGTTCGTATTGTCCCGAGGGTAAAATGTATGTAAGAATTGCGACTATTATTGTGAAAGCAAATAATAGTGTAAAGGGGTTGAGCGTCTTTTTATCTTCCTGCTGTATGTTCTCATTGGATGTATTTTCATTTCTTTGACTCATATCTAACCTCCAAAAGTGACATTTTTGTGTTACCAATATAACATACATATTCGTGTAAGAAAGTTTTAATTTGGATATTACATTTTAAACAGTTTCTCTATCTAACTATCTAAATAATTACATATACATTTTTTTACTTATTTAAATTATAATGGTGGATTATATAAATTAGTTTAGCAACCTCAGATTATATATAAAAAAACCCCTACATTTAACTCCCAGAAGAATAGCATCAGACCGAGACTACAGGTTCGGTCGATGCGCAAGGATAAGTAAATGTACGGGTTTTAATTAATACTGGTAATTCTGTATACTTCCTAATTCATCACATCATTCAACGCCTCAGCTGAATCCACATCTATACCAAGCTTCTCAAGGGTCATGCCGATATCGAAATAATCACGCTCCAACAAAATGCCCGTTAACTGAATCACCGAATCCATCGTCGGCGTCTTAACACCTATCGCATCGCCTATGCTCGCCCACAGCACGAGTCCGTTCGATACATCTTCTGTAATGTAGCGATTCTCCAAATGTGTCGGGCCGAGCAGATCTTTCAATAATGGTGATGTATGGTACTGTTCGAGCAACGTCTTCCCGTCTTCAAAATAGCCTGTGCGCACGCTGCGCGCTGACTTATCGAGCACTTCAAATCCGAGTTTCGCACAAATTTCCTGACGCTCTTTATCGATTGCGTGAACGACATTAATCGTGTGCTCAGTCATCCCCTGGCTGTACAGATAAAATGAATCACCCGCATAATCGATGCGGCCGGCATTCAGTATACTCGGCCCCGGATGGCTCTCAGGGTTCCCGTTATTCAGCACGACTTCAACAATGTTTTTAGCTGGCACTAAATAATCATACATCTCAGATAAAACATCCATCATCGCTTCAGTATCTGTCGCTGGATACGCGCTGAACATATTATATTTATTGTGACCAAAAATAGTTGCAGCATTTTTCTCTCTGTCGTAGCGTGATGCATATGTGAGGCTCATCGACTCTCCCACCAAAACATTTGTATGCACATTCATCTTATCCATCGTGTTTCTAAATCTGAGTGCACCCATTGCAGCTGCACAGTTGATATAAATCATCTGTCCTTCTTCAAGGAATGGAATAATCTCACGCGCCACATCTTCAATTGCCGTTGCTGGAATCGTCAGCATGATAACGTCCTGCCCTGCTATCGCCTCTTTCGGATCTATCGTAAACTTATGAAATTTGATTTCTTTACCATTTAAAGTGGCTGAATTATTCTCTCTTAGATTGTCGAGTCCTTTTGAGTAACCCCGGCTGTGATAAACCGTTACTTCATGCCCGCGCTCTGTCATCTCAAGCGCTGCAGAAACACCGCCATTGCCGGCACCGCATATTCCTATTTTCAATGTCATATAAGCTCTCCTTTTGAAAAAAAGCGTGTATTGACTGTACTCAATACACGCTTATATTTTAAAACTTATGCTTTAAGTTTATCACGTAATACCATCTGTAAGATACCACCATGACGATAATAATCAATCTCAACATCTGAGTCAAAGCGCACTTTAACTTTGAATGATTTCTTCTCACCATTCTTGCCGACAGCGATAACGTTGACTTCCTGACCTGCTTTAACGCCTTCGTCAACTTGGATGCTGAATGATTCTTCACCTGTTAATCCATGTGTTTCTGCATCTTCACCTTCTAAGAACTGAAGTGGTAATACACCCATGAATACAAGGTTAGAACGGTGAATTCTCTCGTAACTTGAAGCGATAACTGCTTTAACACCGAGTAGGTTTGCACCCTTCGCAGCCCAGTCACGGCTTGATCCCATCCCGTAGTCTTCGCCAGCAATAACAACGAGTCCTGTACCGTCTTCTTCGTACTTCATCGCCGCATCATACACACTCATGACTTCTTGAGTCGGCCAATACGTTGTAAATCCACCTTCAGTACCCGGTGCAATCTGGTTACGGATACGAATGTTCGCAAAAGTACCACGCACCATGACTTCATGGTTACCACGTCTTGAACCGTATGAGTTAAAGTCTCGTGGAGATACGCCCTGTTCGATTAACCATTTTCCTGCAGGTGTATCTTTACCAATCGCCCCAGCTGGTGAAATATGGTCTGTAGTTACAGAGTCACCAAGCTTTAATAACACGCTCAGGTCATTTAATGGTTCAACCTTACCTGGTTCTGGTGACAATTCCTCAAAGAATGATGGATTTTGAATGTATGTTGACGTTGGATCGAAATCATACACAGGGTTATCTGTGACATCAATTGCGTTCCACGTTTCGTTTGAATCAAATAAGTTACTGTATTCTTTTTTGAATAGTTCAGGTGTAACTGTTTCATGAACCGCCGTCTTAACTTCTTCGATTGAAGGCCAGATATCTCTTAAATATACTGGATTTCCGTCTTTGTCGTTACCAAGTGGTTCTTTTTGAAGATCAACATCCACTGTACCCGCAAGTGCATACGCAACAACAAGTGTTGGTGATGCTAAATAGTTTGCTTTAACTAATGGGTGGATACGTCCTTCAAAGTTTCTATTACCTGATAAAACAGATGACACGAGCATATCTTCATCCATTACAGCTTTCGTTACTTCTTCTCTTAATGGTCCTGAGTTACCAATACACGTTGTACAACCGTAACCTACGTGGTGGAATCCTAGCGTCTCTAAGTGCTCAAGGACACCTGAGTTTTCTAAGTAACCTGTAACAACTTTTGAACCTGGTGCAAGTGAAGTTTTCACATGTTTCGGAACTGTTAAGCCCTTCTCAACTGCTTTTTTAGCGAGCAGACCTGCGCCAAGCATAACGTATGGGTTAGATGTGTTCGTACATGACGTGATAGCAGCAATCACAAGGTCACCCGTTTTTAGTGTACTCGTGTCACCATCGTTATAATTCACAGTAACTGATTTATCGAATTCTGTTTTATCTAAACCGTGACCATGGTTGCCACTTTCAGCTGTCACAGATTTTTTGAATTCTTTTTGCATGTCCGGTAAGTAAATCAAATCCTGTGGACGTTTAGGACCAGCAAGTGCAGGTTGAATTGTTTTTAAATCTAATGTAACAGTGTCTGAATATACCGGCTCGTCATCTGCGTTAAAGAACATATCGTTCTCTTTTAAGTACGCTTCAACGACTTTGAGATGGTCTTCAGAACGCGCTGTTAAACGCATATAATCTATTGTTTCATCATCGACCGGGAAGAACGCACTTGTCGCACCGTATTCAGGCGCCATGTTGGAAATTGTTGCTCTGTCTGCAAGCGGTAACTTCGTTACACCTTCACCAAAGAACTCAACGAATTTACCAACCACACCTTTTTTACGTAATAATTCAGTGACGCGCAGTGCAAGGTCAGTTGCCGTTGAACCTTCAGGTAATGCATTGATTAAACGCACACCGATTACTTCTGGTGCAGGCATATATGATGGTTGACCAAGCATACTTGCTTCAGCTTCAATACCACCAACACCCCAACCAAGTACACCCATACCGTTTACCATCGTAGTGTGTGAGTCCGTACCAACAAGCGTATCTGGATACGCGACAGTAAGTCCGTCTTCTTCTCTTACATGTACAACGTTCGCTAAGTACTCAATATTAACCTGGTGAACGATACCTGTTGCAGGTGGTACAACTTGATAGTTATCAAATGCTTCAGTTGCCCATCTTAGGAATTCGTAACGCTCTTTGTTACGTGTGAATTCAAGTTCCATATTACGCTGTAATGCCATGTGCGTACCGTACTCATCAACCTGAACCGAGTGGTCAATAACAAGATCCACCGGCACTTCCGGGTTAATTTTTTGCACGTCTCCACCCACATCATCCATCGCTTTACGTAATGAAGCGAGGTCAACAACCGCTGGTACACCTGTAAAGTCTTGAAGTACAACGCGTGACGGTTTAAAAGGAACCTCTTTACCAGCAAGATCCTCTGTTGCCCAAGTTGCTAATGTATCCACATGTTTTTGGTTAATCACAGATCCGTCATACTGTCTGATCACAGATTCTAATAGGACACGGATTGAGTATGGTAATTTTTTAATGTCTTCACTACCATTTTCAACTGCAGCTTTCAAACTGTAATACGTGTAGTCTTTTCCATCTACGGTTAAAGTTTGAGTCGCTAAATCTTTAATGTTTTTAGTCATAGACAAAATGCCTCCTTAAATTGTCTTCCCTTATATTGTAACGATAATTAGAGTGTATATCAATTCAATACAAACTTATATTCATCCAAAATTGTAGTGATTAACGATAAGTAAAACTTATCTATGTTTTTAATTTTGTTAAGATACGGTTAATTTATAGCGCTTTATCAGTTCCGAATAAACCAATTCTTGTATTTTAGAAATTTATTAGTACAATTTTATTATGAATAAAAAACATCAGGAGGATACAAATGTTAAAAGAGCTAAAAGAATTTTTGATGAAAGGTAACGTCATTGACCTCGCTGTCGCTGTCGTGATCGCCACTGCGTTTGGTAAAATTGTTGATTCGTTAGTAGAACACATCATCATGCCTGCAATCGCTTTAATTTTTGGAGACACAGACTTTACAACCGATTGGGTATGGAACGGCATTACATACGGGATGTTCATACAGTCAGTCATTGACTTCCTGATCATTGGTACATCTGTCTTTGTATTTATTAAAGTATTTAATAGATTAACCGGCGGACGCTTCGTTGAAGAAGAAGCTGAGGAAGAAGAAGACGAGCAGACAGTATTGTTGAGAGAAATTAGAGATTCGTTGCGACGACCTTAATAGAAAATATTAAAAGCACACGAGATTCTATCCGTTGAAGATAGATTGCATGTGCTTTTTTGTTTGTTTTGGGGTCGGCGTCCTGGGAGGGATTCGAACCCTGTCGTGAGACTATGATGCATGCGCATTGGCAGGAAAACAGGATAAACGTGCCAACGAGCTGGTCTCGTAGGCAAGAAAAGGGATTTATCGTGCCGATGCGCTTTCTCGCTGCAACACTTTGGTCTTAACCGTAGCAATGAGCTTTCTCGCTGCAACACTTTGGTCTCAACCGTAGCAATGAGCTTTCTCGCTGCAACACTTTGGCCTCAACCGTAGCAATGAGCTTTCT
>JBGYPO010000084.1:0-3727 GCA_041838435.1 Aliicoccus sp.
AGAAAAACAAGTCGCTCAACTTTACGAAGCTGGACTGATTAAAGATATCAGTGATCTTTATCAGCTTAAATTTGAAGATTTGATTGAGCTCGAACGATTCGGACAAAAGAAAGCAGAAAACTTATTAAAATCAATCGAGAATTCAAAGGAACAAGGATTACAGAAACTATTGGTTGGACTCGGCATTCGATTTTTAGGGAGTAAAGTATCCGAAATCATTGCTACCGAATTCAAGACGATGGAACGTTTGCTAGAAGTCACACCTGAAGAACTCATGAATGTGCCCGAAGTCGGAGAAAAAATTGCGAACTCTCTGTACACGTATTTAAACCATGAGGATATTCAAAAACTGATTGAAAAGCTTGAACAATACGGTGTGAAAATGTCGGAAGATGTCGTGGCGCAGACGAGCAACTCATTTGATGGATTGACGTTTGTGTTAACAGGAAAAATGGAAGAACTGACGCGAAATGAAGCGAAAGCGAAAATCGAAGCAGCCGGTGGGAAAGTGACTGGATCTGTGTCGAAAAATACCGATGTACTTGTAGCGGGTGAAGAAGCGGGCAGTAAGTTGACGAAGGCACAGTCATTAGATGTTACAATATGGAATGAGCAAGAATTTATTAAAAAACTGGAGCAGTAATATGAAAAAATGGTTATTAATCGGTGTGATGCTCCTCGCGGCATGTGCAGACGACGGGGTGGATACATCACAAGAAATCGTAACGGATGTAGATATACCTGTATCAGATGGTGAAGAGACCGTCACTTCAAGTGTCGGTTTAAATGAATCCTACTATCAGTCCGTCATTCCATATGAACTTTCACCATCTCGAGGACTGACGAGTGCGAATATGGTTTCAACATATAATATAGAATCTTTTGAAAAGGGATTGCTTGAACATAGTAAAGAAGTATTCAGTGTCGAAGATTATTACTTCAGAGAAGGCCAGGTGTTCACGAGCGATATCGTCCGTGGGTATTTATCGCGTGCATATTCAGAAAATGAAATTGCAGCGATGTCGGATGATGAACGCGAATCAAGTGGTGCATTCAGCAACATGGGATTGAATCCATCGGTGAATGGCGAAACGGATCAAGTGGTGATTGCTGAAAATTATCCGAGGTATTTATCACATATACTTGAACAGAATTATATGGTTGAAAATGAAGATGGTGAGTATGAGCTAAAGGGCATGACAATTGGGCTTGCTTTAAATAGTGAGCATTTGTACCGTAGTGATAACAGCAGTAGCACCCAAGCGATGGCGATTAGTGAAAGTGACTCGGTCAGCTTTGCAGAAGGTGCAATTGAAGAGATTTTAGAACGATTGCGTGCGAATGAGGCATACGAAGATATCGATATATTGTTTGCTGTATATATACAGTCTGGCCGCTATGATATCGTGCCAGGGAAATTTGTGATGACAGCCTTTAGCCCAGCGGGAGAGACAGAAGTCGAGTCGTTCGAATCAGTAGAAGAAGAATTTGAATTATTGCCATCAACAGGCGAAACAATCGTTACCGACGCAATCAATGCAGAGTATCGAAACTTCAACACACGATTGACTGAGTACTTTGATAACTTCTCACAAACAATTGGTCTAGCACGATTTAAAGATGGTCAGTTCGCCGAGCTGAACGTCACGATTCCAATTGACTACACGAGCCGCTCCGAAGTAGTTGCGATGGCACAGCATGTGAAAGATATTCTTTTGAATAGCTTTGCTGGGATAGAAGTAGAAGTTGTGATTTCGAGTGCGCATGAGACATACGCAGTGATTACGAAAGATAGTGACGATAACATTAGTTATTATGTGTTTGATTAGATTTTTAATCGCCCAACCACAGTATGTGGTTAGGCGATTTTTTGATTTTTGATGTGGGTCGCCAATTCAGGTTAGAAAAACAGTTTGAATTGGCAGTATTTTGATTTACCTGCCAATTCAAGTCCGAAAAAATCATTCGAATTGGCACATTTTGTTTATTACTGCTAATTCAAAGAAATTCAGATATAAAAAGTAGGGTGAATTGGCAGTTGACAATGCTATTGCTAACTCACCTTTGATTTTTGGCCTGAGTTAGCTAAAAAACTGAAATCTCGCTAACTCACCTCTGATATTTGACCTGAGATAGCTTTCTCGGATTAAGTCCATAATATTGTGTAATAAGAAGAAAGAGCCAAATCAAATCTCTATAGTACAATGTAGTTACCACACAAACATTGATGGGAGAGAGATGAAATGGCTCAATTAAATATTAACTTAGATATGGATAAATTAACAGAAGAGATTCTTTCAAGTAGTCTATCTGCAACGACTAAAGGATTAGCGATTACTGTATTCAATGCCTACATGGAGACGGAACGTGACGAGTATGTTCAAGCAAAATCAAGAGAGCGCAGTGAAACACGTACAGATATGCGCAATGGCTACTACGAACGAGACTACACAGTATCGTTTGGTAAACTCACACTAAAAGTACCGCGTACGCGAACAGGAGAGTTCTCTACGGAACTCTTTGAAAGATATCAACGTATGGATCAAGCTGTCGTACTCGCCTTAATGGAGTCTGTTATCAACGGTGTGTCTACACGAAAAGTGACAAAGATTGTAGAACAGCTATGTGGTGAAAGTGTCTCCAAATCATTTGTATCCAATGTCATGAAACGATTAGACCCGGAAATTGAGAAATTTCGTAACCGTCCTTTGCACATGAAGCACTTTGATTTTCTTTATGTCGATGCGATGTATATTAAGGTACGAGAGAATCAACGTGTCGTGTCAAAAGCTGTTTATATCGCTCAAGGGATAACGAAAGACCAAAGACGTGAAATCATTGGTTTCATGGTATCTGGTCAAGAATCTACAGAATCATGGACTGAGTTTTTCAGAGATTTAAGAACACGTGGATTAACTAAGCCAAGACTGATTATTTCTGATGCACATGCCGGTTTAAAAGCAGCAATTAAGCATGAGTTTTTAGATTGTCCTTGGCAACGATGTACCGTTCATTTCATGAGAAATATTATCTCGGTCATGCCACGTAAAAACAGTAAAGAAGCACGTTCAATGCTCAGACGAATCTTCAAAGCACCGACAATGGCCCATGCAGAACAATTCAAGCATGAGTTTGAAGAGTACTTACAAGGTAATTCGAAGTATGAAGCTGCAGTGAAGAAATTAGACGAAGGATTTTATGATGCATTACAGTATTTAACAGAACCTGAGGACTACCATAAATCGTTACGCACAACGAACAATTTAGAGCGAATGAACCGAGAGATAAGACGACGCGAAAGAGTTATCGGTATATTCCCGAATGTAGGTTCTGCAGTTCGATTAATTGGTGCACTATTAATCGATCTTAATGAAACATTTGAGTCTAATAATAGAAAATTCTTTAGCTAGAACAAAAAATTCTCATCCCAGCCATGGCTGGGATGAGAAACACACTCAACAACGTAACTACATGAGATTGGTTTAAATGTTATTACACAAGATATTGGACTTGACATTAACGGACTATGAGCTACTCTCATTGGCACGCAAATCAATTTAACGGACTATGAGCTACTCTCATTGGCACGCTAATCAATTTAACGGACTATGAGCTACTCTCATTGGCGTGCAAATCCGTTTACGCGACTATGAACAATGCTCATTGGCACGCAAATTCATGTTAAAATGAATTAATAATAAACATAGAGAGGAACGTTCTATGAAAA
>JBGYPO010000085.1:0-11131 GCA_041838435.1 Aliicoccus sp.
AAAAACGTGTACCGGGTGGATCGTCAGGCGGATCAGCAGCAGCGGTAGCAGGTGGATTAGTACCATTTGCACTTGGTTCAGATACGGGTGGCTCAATTCGACAGCCTGCGGCATACTGCGGTATCGTAGGAATGAAGCCGACATACGGACGAGTATCACGTTATGGTTTAATCGCGTTTGCATCGAGTCTTGATTGTATTGGACCGATGACTAAAAATGTGAGAGACAACGCAAAAGTGCTTGAAATTATTTCAGGCTCTAATAGTAAAGACGCAACAACGATGCCGGATACAGAGTCCCGTTTCATGGAAACAATTGATAAAGATATTAAAGGCATGAAGATTGCGATACCAAAAGAATATATTACAAATGCTTCAGAAGAAGTGAAGGCAGCTGTACTTAAAGCAAAAGAAATTTATGAATCACTCGGTGCAACAGTTGAAGAAGTATCTTTAACGAAAACAAAATATATTGTCAGTGCGTATCACCTTATTGCTTCAAGTGAAGCGAGTGCCAACTTAGCACGCTTTGATGGTATTCGTTACGGATATAGAGCAGAAAATGCAGAAACGTTGGAAGAACTTTATCGTAAAACACGTTCAGAAGGTTTTGGACCGGAAGTGAAACGTCGTATTTTACTCGGTACATTTGTCCTCAGTGCGGGGCATTTCGATGCACATTATTTACGTGCTCAAAAATTGAGAACACTCATTACAAGAGATATGGATGATATTTTATCAAATTATGATTTAATTATGGGTCCGACAACACCATCAGTTGCGTATGAATTTAATACGAAAGTTGATAATCCTTTAGAGATGTATCTGGATGATATTTTAACTGCGACAGCGAATTTAACGGGTATGCCGGCAATCTCGCTGCCATGTGGCATAGATAAATCAGGGATGCCGATTGGGATGCAGTTGATTGGACGTCATTTCGATGAAGCAAAAATTTATAATGCCGCGCATCAATTTGAAAAAGAATTTAATCTTCATGATGAATTACATGCGTTAAGTTTGGAGGCGAAATAGATGCATTTCGAACCAGTTATTGGACTTGAAGTCCACGTGGAATTAAAAACACAGTCAAAAATGTATAGCAGTGCACCGAACCAATATGGTTCTGAACCAAACACTAACTTGAGTGTAGTTGATCTTGGCTACCCCGGGACATTACCGGTAGTTAACCGTACGGCGGTGGACTTCGGCATTCGTGCAGCGCTCGCGTTAAACATGGAAATTGCAGATGTGACGCGTTTTGATCGTAAGAACTATTTTTATCCGGATAACCCGAAGGCATATCAGATTTCACAAGATGCTTTTCCAATCGGGCAAAATGGGTGGCTGGAAATTGAGATTGACGGTAAGAAAAAACGCATCGGTATTACGCGTCTACACCTTGAAGAAGATGCGGGGAAATCGACGCACTATGGTGACCATTCTTTAGTTGATTTAAACAGACAGGGTACACCATTAATTGAGATTGTGTCAGAACCGGATATTCGGACACCTGAAGAAGCGTATCTCTATCTAGAGAAGTTAAAATCAATCATTCAGTATACGGGTGTGTCTGATGTGAAGATGGAAGAAGGCTCGCTGCGCTGTGATGCCAACTTATCGCTGCGTCCGGTGGGGCGCGAAGAATTTGGTGTGAAAACAGAGCTTAAAAACCTGAACTCGTTTAACTATGTGCGTAAAGGGTTGGAGTATGAAGCGGTGCGCCAGGAAAAAGTTTATTTATCCGGCGGGGAGATTGAGCAGGAGACACGCCGTTATGATGAAAAAACGGGTGAAACAATTTTAATGCGTGTGAAAGAAGGTTCGGATGACTATCGTTACTTCCCGGAACCGGATTTAGTTGATATTTATATTGGTGATGATTGGATTGAAGCGATTCGTTCAACGATGCCAATTCTGCCGGATGAATTATATGCGCGCTATATTGATGAGTATAAATTACCTGAAGCAGATGCGCGTCAAATTACATTAAATAAAGAGCAGGCAGATTTCTTAAATGAGATGGTTGAAGCGCACGGAACTGATTCAAAACTGTCAGCGAACTGGTTGATGGGTGAAGTAACAGGAACATTAAGAAAAGAACGCATAGCGCTTAATGATACCGGCTTAACGCCAAAAAACTTGTCTGAAATGATTCAGTTGATTGAAGACGGAACGATTTCAAGTAAGCAGGCTAAAAAAGTCTTTATGCATTTATTTAAAAATGGCGGCGAGGCACGTCAAGTTATTAAAGATTTAGGACTTGAGCAGATTTCAGATCCGAATGTATTGTTAGAGATTGTGACAGATGTACTCGATAACAACGCACAGTCGATTGAAGACTTTAAAAATGGTAAAGATCGTGCAGTAGGCTTCCTGGTTGGACAAATTATGAAGCGCACGAAAGGTCAGGCCAACCCTAAGATGGTCAATGAGATATTGTTAGAAGAAATTAATAAGAGATAGTTTGAAACCCACCGATTTTGGTGGGTTTTTGTGTTGTTTTCAGGTTTCGCTACAACGCGATGATTTTAAGGCTGATTGTAGCGATTTGGGGTTGTTTTCGCTACAACGCGATGATTTTTGTGACTGTTGTAGCGATTCAGGGTTGTTTTCGCTACAACACGATGATTTTTGTGACTATTGTAGCGATTTAGTGTTGTTTTCGCTACAACACGATGATTTTTGTGACTGTTGTAGCGATTTAGTGTTGTTTTCGCTAGAACACGATGATTTTTGTGACTGTTGTAGCGATTTGCTACGAGAAACACGTCGCAGAGATTTCAAACACCGCGTTTGAACACAACAAACAAAAAAAACGAGCACCCATACGAATGGATGCTCGGAAAACAACAATATCTTATTCAGTTAGTGTCTCATAAAATGCTTCGGCTACATTCTCGAGAGTTGCCGCGTTCAACTGTGTGTCGAACAATCCTTCTGCCGTATCATTCAAATGAATATAATTGTAATCATTATCAATGAAGTATTCGTAATCATCTTCTAATGCTTGTGATAAATTAGCGTTTTCGTAAATATCTGGATCTCCAATAACATATACAATGATATCTTGGTTCACAAGATCTTGATAGACTTGCTGAATGTTAGTCAATGTTCGGTTATGTAAAATTTGAATGTCAAAGTCTGTGACTTGCATTGCGTTAAACATGACGACGTCAACATCTTCACTGATAACGATGCTTGTTAAGTTTAAAGAACTTGCTTCTAAATTTGAATACTCAAAATCAATGTAGTCATCATCAAACGCCTCGTCTAATCGCTCAATCAATTCCTCTGCATTGTAATATGCCGGTACTGACAAGCTGATATTTAGCGTTTCATCGTTATCTACTCTATCTTGATAAAGTGCATTCAACGCTTCATTGTTAAACGTTGTATCATATGAAGTGTCTTCGACCGCATCTTCTTCGACTTCTTCATCATCAAGCGCGTTTACTGGGTCATCACTTAATTCATTTTCGTCTATCTCGTCTTCAGCTTCGTCCTCAATTTCAACTTCTTCATCCTCATCTTCAACGTCGTCAACTTCATCCTCATCTACATCAGATGTTTCTGACTCGGATTGTGCAGCATCGTTCGCTTGGAACACAGCTGTCTCCGGTGTGAAAAAGAAGTTAAAATATAGGCCAACTAGGAAAAATGCGACTAGTATAAAAAATATTAATTGTTTCATAATAGAATAATTGCTCCTTGGGTAATTTAAAAAATTCGCTTAAGAATATGATTTAATGATATTATACATGAAAAGGAATGGGTATAAAAGAAACCTAGGATGATAATATGAAAACATTAAATAATCGTGAGGACCAAAGCTTCATTCAAATGTACTTCGACACATCTTTAAATCTAATAGAATTATTCGTCGATAAGATTATTGAAATTCATCATTTACCTAACTTTGAAGCGTATTTCATGCATGAGAAGGCTGATATTCATAGTGTTGCGTTTGTTAAGTCAACGCAGGACTTCAACAAAATTTATGATGTATTATCAAATGTTTACAAAAATATTGAGTTGCTCATCAATGAACCGACGCAGGTGCTGATAAAGTTCGTTGAGAACAATGTTTCTTTTGAGATTCTTCTTGTAGAATACTCTGATGCTTCGATTGTGACATTTAATATTCGCAATCGCACGACTGAATAAACATTGAGGAGACTAAGATGAAATCTGCCAGAATAATATATAATCCAACATCAGGAAGAGAGCAGTTTAAACAATCTCTTGCTGAAGTCTTACAAAAGTTTGAAGAGTCTGGTTACATCACAAGCACGCATGCAACGACTGCGCCTGATGATGCGACGACCGCTGCTATAAAAGCGTGTAATCTTGGTATAGATTTAATCGTTGCTGCAGGTGGAGACGGAACAGTGAGTGAGGTCATCAATGGAATGGCTCAATGTGAAGATCGCCCGACGCTTGGCGTTATACCTGTAGGTACTGTGAATGACTATGCGAGAGCATTAGGCATTTCTGATGATTACTTTGAAGCGGTCGATACAATCCTAAATGGTGTTTCTGTCGATATCGATGTGGGTAAAATGAATGATAAGTATTTTATGAACATCGCTGGTGGTGGTAAGATTACGGAAGTCTCTTACGAAGCACCGAGCCGTTTAAAGTCAATCATTGGGCCGCTTGCTTATTATGTTAAGGGGATTGAATTCTTACCTCAAATGACCGCATCAGAAGTTAGAATTAAGTTTGATGACGATATCTATGAAGGAAAAATCATGTTATTTCTCATCGGCTTAACAAATGCAATTGGAGGTTTCGACAAATTGGTGCCGGAACCTGTATTCAATAATGGTTATTTTTCGTTGTTTATTATTGAAGAATCGTCACTCGTTGAACTCGCCCATTTATTGACGTTAGCCGCGCGAGGCGAGCATTTGGAGCATCCAAAATTAACGTATATACGTGCAAAAGATATTAAAATTGAAAGTAAATATGATTCGATGCAACTTAATTTAGATGGGGAATATGGTGGTAAGCTACCAGCACACTTTCAAAACTTACAATCGTTTTTATCAATTCGTGTGCCAAGTCAAACTGTTCAAACATTTTTCGAACATAAAAGGTTACAATAAGCGTAGGCCAAAGAGCTTACGCTTTTTATTTTGGGAGGATTGTATGCAACTAACAATATTTGCGACAACGGATGTGCATGGTGCAATTTATCCGTATAACTATTTTGATAACGAAGAAAAATCACATAGCTTGTTACATGTGGCGTCTTATATTGAACAATATAAACAGATACATGACGCACTTGTTTTAACTGTAGATAACGGGGATATGTTGCAGGGAGATACGTGGAATGATTACGATGTTGCGCACCCTGACAATGCGCTTGTACCACAGGTAATTAATTCACTTTATGACGTCGTTGGTCTTGGGAATCACGAGTTTAACTATGGATTTAACCACTTAACGCACATGTTAAGTGACTACACAGTTCCAGTGATTAATTCAAATATAGATTTCGAGAATCCACTTAAAGATATTGTGGAGAATCACTATATTAAAACTGTGTTGGTCGATAAAAAACCTCTGAACATTGGGTTCGTCAGTGTCGTTCCAACACAAGTTACGCGCTGGGATCATGTGCATTTTAGAAATGATAATTCGGTCGTACACCCCATGTATGAAGCGGTGCAGCGCACTGTAGCAACTGTAAAAGATAAAGGTGCCGACGTTATTATCTTACTTGCGCATACAGGACTTAATGCAGCAACAGATAAAGATAATCCACACGATGAAAACCAAGCTTACTTATATGCGCAGTTCGCTAGTGAGTTAGGCATACACGCCATAGTCTGTGGACACACGCATGAAGTATTCCCGTCAGAGAACACAGCGCTTGATGACGAGACAGTTGATGTCGAACATGGCTCTATTAATAATGTGCCTATCGTTCAACCGGGTGTGTCTGCTAAATACCTGGGCAAGATTGATTTTGAGCTCGAATTTAAATCTGATGAATGGTGCATTACGAAGCGTTCAGCTTCAATCATACAGGCAAGTGAGATGCAGATTGACGAAGCATTGTTAAAACAATATGAAGCGGCCCACATCTCAGTTAAAAATTATTTAGGCGCACCAATTACAACACTGAACACACACTGGCATACATATTTTGCACAAGTATTGTCGTCATCAGCTGTTCAAGTGACAGGTGAAGCGTCAAAAGATTTTGTAGAGCGATTAATCAAGGGTAAAAAGCTACCAGAACTACCAGTTCTGTCATTCAATGCACCAACGCGCGGTGGGCGAGACGGTGCACATGACTACACGAATATTCCAAGTGGACCACTCACTTTATCGGATGCGATTAATTTATATAAACACGCAAATACAATGTCAGTCTTACAAATTAACGGGGCTACATTAAGAGAATGGCTGGAGTGGAGTGCCTCGCAATTTGTAACACTAGGCGCGCCGCGATTGCTTGCACCAAATGATTCAAATACAGGGTTCCCGTCATATAATTATGATATGTTCTATGATCTTGATTACGAAATCGATATATCAAATGGTCCTAGGTACAATAATTCAGGATATAAAATTTCAGATGAACGCCGCATTTTATCGGTTAAATATAATGGGAAAGAAGTACAAGCAGACGATCAGTTTTTAGTCGCTGCAAATAATTATCGCGCGTCGAACACACCGTTCTTACAAGGACCAGAGACGACAGTCGTCTACGAGTCATCAGAACTCGTGCGAGACATTCTCATCGATTACTTACAAAGGCAGCAAACGTTCGTACCAAGAATTCCGTTCACGCTTCATCCTGAAAGGACATACGAATTTGTTACAGCAACAGAGGCAGCAAAACTTATCACAGATGAACCCATCCGACATGTTAAAACACTTGAAGATGGATTCAGCTTATACGAGGTGACATATGGCAATCACAAAAAATAATTATTATGATGGGGAAGTCATCGACTATACACATGAAGGACTTGGTGTTGTTAAAATAGATGGTTATCCTTTTTTCGTAAAAGATGTCGTGATGCACGAGACAGTACGTTTTAAAGCAATCAAAGTAAACAGCAAATTCGGTTACGGGAAGCTTGAAGAAGTGTTGACGTCTTCATCAAAGCGCATCACGCCGCCATGCCCGTACTATTTCCAGTGTGGTGGGTGCCAGATTCAAATGATGACGTACGAAGAACAGCTTAATTTTAAGCGCATTGTCGTTGAGAATAACATGCGACGACTTGGACATCCCATTCAAGTTAACCCGACTGTGGGAGATAACAACGGTGACTACTACCGCAACAAATCACAGATTCCTGTGCAAATGAACAATGGCAAAGTAGAGATGGGCTTCTATCGAGAGCGCTCACATGATCTCATTGATATTGAACATTGTTTGATTCAAAAAGATTCGCACAATTCACTGATGAATCGTTTGAGAGAACTTATCGAAACGCACAATATCTCTGTGTATAACGAAGCAAAACATCATGGGTTGCTGCGTCACGTCGTGATTCGTTCGTCGCATGATGATGCTGAGATTCAGATTGTATTTATTACGAATGGTAATGAGAATGTGTTTAAAGATATTAGTGCATCATTAATCGAAGCGTATCCGACAATTAAAAGTATTGTTCAAAACGTCAACGACAAAAAAACGAACGTCATTTTTGGGCGACAGAATCATCTGTTATTTGGCACGGAATATATTACGGATACACTCCTCGGCAAGAAATTTAAAATCCGGGCGAATAGTTTCTATCAGGTGAACCATCGACAAACTGAAAAATTGTATCAGCTTGCGATTGATGCCGCGAACCTAGCAGGTGATGAAGTCATTGTCGATACGTATTGCGGTATCGGGACGATCGGACTGTCCGTTGCACATAAGGTGAAAGAGTTAATCGGCATTGAAATCGTAGAGAGTGCTGTGCAGGATGCACGGGAAAATGCTGCGCTGAATAACATCGATAATGCAACGTTTTATAAAGGTGCATCAGAAGCGGTCATGAAAGAGCTGGTAGAGGATGGTATCAGACCAGACGTTGTCTTTGTCGATCCGCCGCGTAAAGGCTGTCACACAGAATTTCTGGATACTCTAATAGAAGTTGCGCCGGCAAAAATTGTGTATGTGTCGTGTAACCCTTCGACACTTGCACGTGATATGAAGTACTTGATGGATAACGGCTATACAGCAAATGAAGTGACACCGCTTGATATGTTTCCGCAGACGAAGCACTGTGAAATTGTGGCGTTATTGTCTAGGGTGGATGAATAGGAAGAGTTGAAATGTTGATAGCATAAGGTTTTCCAGTGGTATTGGAGAATATCCAAAAGAAGAGTTCAAACATTATGTAGTGAAGGAAGAATTAAAGGCGTGATGAAAGTGGGGATGGTTTGGGTTATACCATCTATGGCAATAAAACCAGCAGATACAGAAAGAAAACGAATTATTGAAATTTATTTTATGAATTATTAGGCTGGAAGAAAAATCACACCAAAAGGAATTATGGTTCATAGCACAGGGGCAAACAATCCGAATTTAAAGCGTTACGTTGGTCCAGATGATGGTTTATTAGGAAAGAATCAATACAACAATCACTGGAATCAGCCACGACCAGGTGGCAGACAGGTGTGTGTTCATGCTTTTATCGGAAAGTTAAAAGATGGATCGATTGCCACTTACCAAACGTTACCCTGAAATCACCGCGTATGGCATGCGGGTGGAGATGCGAATAATACACATATTGGTTTTGAAATCTGTGAAGATAATTTAACCGACAAAACTTTTTATGATAAGGCTTTTGTCGGTGAGACTATTGTACATAATTTTAACTGGGGAAATCGCAATAAAGAAATTGTTATGTATTACATATCCCAAATAGATTTAGATGATAAAATCGTTAACGCATTAAATAATGCGTTAGATAGTGCTTATCCTCCTTTCAAATTAAGAGATTGTATTAATAGTAATTAGAAAATAATAGAAACTAAATGAGTTAAGGAGAATAAACAATGACTTATATTTTATTGATTATCGGCTTTGCATTATTGATAAAAGGAGCCGACCTCTTTGTAAACGGATCTTCCAATATTGCCAAACTGCTCCGGGTTCCAACTATTTTAATCGGGTTAACTATTGTGGCTTTTGGAACAAGTTCACCGGAAGCGACTGTCAGTATTATTGCAGCACTGGAAGGAAATGCAGATGTTGCACTTGGTAACGTAGTGGGAAGCAATATTCTTAACATTACCCTTATTGTAGGTGTCACAGCATTCTTATATCCTTTGAGAGTTGAAAGTGAGACCATTAGAAAAGAAATCCCATTTACCTTACTCGCAAGTGTAGCATTGCTAATTCTTATGAGTGATATTGCATTGCAAGGATCGAGTAGCAACTTACTTACACGCAGTGATGGATTTATTCTTTTATTGTTCTTATCCATCTTTATGTACTATTTAATTGAGATTGGCCTAAAAAGTCGGAAAGAGAAAGCAGACGAACCAGTTCCTGAGGACATCAGGTGGGGTAAAAATATATTAATTACCATACTAGGATTGGCTGCAATTATATTTGGAGGGGATTTGGTAGTAGATAACGGTACAGAAATTGCTTATTCTCTCGGTATGAGTGAAACATTGGTGGGGTTAACGATTATTGCAATTGGAACATCCCTTCCCGAACTTGTCACTTCCATCTCTGCGGCACTGAAAAAAGAAAGTGAAATTGCGCTGGGTAATATTGTCGGGAGTAATATTCTTAATATTTTATTTGTACTTGGTGGCTCGGCTACTATTTCTCCACTAGCAACAAATAATAAAATGTTTATTGATGTCATTCTTATGATTGTACTAACTATTATATTATTGGTTTTCTCAAGAACGAGCTTCAGAATTGGAAAGCGGGAAGGATTCGTGCTTGTCGCCGCCTACATTATTTACTTAGTGTATATTATATTGCGGAATTAATGAAATAGTCGTTCATTAATACAAGCGATTAGAGATTTTTTGTTATGAATATCTTTAAAAATAATCATACATTTGTCAATATAGTTTAGGGATAACTTCAATAGTCATTCTTTAGATCACTTTAGTCTAACTAGTATTATAGATAGGAAGATAAGGTGCGAATAAACTCCTTGTAAGTATTTGATAAGTAGCTATCTTTTCTTTTATATATTTATAATGATGATTAATTTTATGATCTTCTAGTTCCAACAGCACCAGCACACCTGTTGTAAAATATGGATCACTTTTAATAGTCATTTTTGTGAAAAAGCCAATTCCAACCTCTTCTGAAAGTATTTGTTTACCTGCTATAGAGGTAATCAAAAATCGTACAATTGAAAATAATTAAAATATGTATTCAACATAAATGTAAATTATTTTGAATACCTATTTTATATTAGAGGGTGACTGAGTATATGACATCGCGTTAAGTATTTTGTTTAGCTTTTCTATTATCATAAATTAAACCTATTATTAATCCGGCTGTTGCACCAATAAGGAGACCCCACGTCATTTGGTCGATATAAATCCCTATTAGGAAACCACATAATGCTCCAAAAGCTAAAGCGTATGCATGCATATTATCCTCTCCTTCCTTTATGTTTCTTCTGATTCTGTCGTAAATAAAATATACCACAAACACAGAAAATTCTGACTCATTATTTATCTGAATAATACATCCCATTGATCTTTAAAATTGTCATTCAATTCTATTTCATTTCATAAATCATGTTGTGCTTGTACTATCCTTCAAGTATACTTAAGAGACTTAAAACGAGCGGGGGTGTGAATATTATGATTAAAAACAATACAAACATTTTAATGATATATATTCATGCCCAAAATACGATTAACATTTAAATTATCTATAATGATATTTATTTGGGCGTGTACTTTTTAGTATGCGTCTTTTTTTGTGCTTGAATATTCATGTTGCTTAACGCAGTGTACTTTACGTATATAACATGGATAGGGGAAGATTTATTGAATTTTAGCAAAACATATTTATTTCATTATATTAAAAGATGTAAAAAAGATAATTTTATAATGCTGCTGATTATTGCTTTAGGATCATTGACGCTAACGATGTGGGGATATGCAAGTTCATACGCACT
>JBGYPO010000086.1:0-13679 GCA_041838435.1 Aliicoccus sp.
ATATCGGGTCACTGTCAGTTCACAGTGACTCAAACTACCCTATATCGGGTCACTGTCAGTTCACAGTGACTCAAACTACTCTATATTGGGTCACTGTCAGTTCACAGTGACTCAAACTCCCCTACATTGGGTCACTGTCAGTTCACAGTGACTCAAACTACTCTATATTGGGTCACTGTCAGTTCACAGAGTCCCGATTAGACCGTTTTCGGGACCTTGTGGGTTGCACAGAGTCCCGATTAGTAGGTTTTCGTGACTATGAGAGTTGCTCATTGACACGATAAAAAAACACCACAACAAATTGTTGTGGTGTCCAATATCTATCCTATAAACTGCCTAAAAATGTTTTAACTTCTTCAACATCGGCATCTGTTAAATCGCCGCGTTCTACGCTTAACGCCAGTAATGTCGATACGTCACTTAAAATTGTCACGTCAACGTCTGCTTGAGAAAAATTCTCTTTAGCACGCGCAAGCTCATACGTAAATATTGCGACGACACCAACGACATCAGCGCCTGCAGCGCGAATTGCTGCAACGGCTTCTAAACTGGAACCGCCTGTTGAAATTAAATCCTCAACCAGAACGACGCGCTTGCCATTTACATCTGCACCTTCAATCTGTGAGCCTGTTCCGTGTGCTTTCTTGCTGCCTCGCACATAACTCATCGGTAAGCTGATTTGTTCTGATACAAATGCGGCGTGTGGAATGCCTGCAGTCGACGTGCCAGCGACAACATCAACGTTTGAGCCGAACTTTTCGTTAATTACATCCACAAACGCAGTTGCAACAGCACGACGTGCTTCAACGTCTCCAATAATTTTTCTATTGTCACAGTATATCGGTGACTGAATTCCGCTTGCCCACGTAAATTTATCATTCGGGCGCACCATCACAGCATCGATATCTAATAAAATTCCAGCTACTTGTGTTCTCATCATTTCACCTAGTCCTTGTTTTTATTACCGTTTTCCCACAACTGCTTCACCAATCGATATTTCGCAACTGGATCTTCGCTCGTTGTAATCGAACGTCCGACAACAATATAATCTGTGCCGAGCACAGCCGCATCATCTGGTGTGACGACGCGCACTTGGTCATCATTACCATCTTCACCTAGACGTATGCCTGGTGTTACCGTCAAAAAGTCATCTCCGCAAATGCGATGTATGCTTGGTGCTTCTAATGGTGAAGACACTACCCCATCTAATCCGCTCGATAAAGTGAGGCGCGCCAGATGTTCGATACTCGCGTCAAGTCCGAGTTTACTCTGCTGTTCTTCACGGACATTTGATTCGCTCATTGACGTAAGCTGCGTGACTGCAATTAACTTGCCGTCGGGGTTTTTATCTTTGAATGACTCTGCAGCACGCTTCATCATTGCAGCGCCACCCAGCGCATGAACATTTGTGATTGCGACGTTCAGTTCGCCAAGACGTGCCATCGCACGACCGACAGTATTCGGAATGTCGTGTAATTTTAAGTCTAAAAATATGTCGTGTCCCATCGCGTGAATGTCTCGTACTACACTAGGACCTTCGGCGTAAAATAATTCCATACCGACTTTAACAAATAATTGCTCATCAAACTTAGCAAGAAATTGGTTCACAGTTTCACGATTTTCAAAATCTAAAGCAATAATCGGTTTATTCATTTCAGCACCTCGAATTTTTTAAGAACGGTATGCACGACCTTTGATATCGTGAATATGATTTAAATCTAATGAATCAATACGTTTCGCTAAATCTTCTATTATTGTCGGACACACGTATGGATCTGTAAAGTTAGCTGTGCCAATCGCAACAGCGTCACAACCGACAGAGATAAAGTCCAGTACATCATCCACTGTTGATATGCCACCCATACCAATAATAGGAATGTCCGGCAGTGATTGACGTACCTGATAAATCATATTGAGTGCAATCGGTTTAATTGCAGGACCACTTAAACCGCCTGTTTTATTCGCAATAAGTGGACGCCCGTGATTATCTAAACGCATACCGACAAGTGTGTTAATCATTGTGAGTCCGTCCGCAATTTTGCCGACACCTTCTGCAATCTCTACGATGTTTGTGACGTTCGGAGATAATTTTACATAAACAGGCACACTTGATACGTCTTTAACTGCTTGTGTTAAACGGACTGCACTCTCAACATTCGTACCGAACTGAATGCCGCCCTCTTTCACATTGGGACATGAAATATTTAATTCCAGTGCTTTCACATTCGATGCTTGTGAGATTTTTTCTGCAACAATCACGTAATCTTCAATTGCTGTGCCTGCAACATTCGCAATAATTGGCGTGTCAAATTGTTCGAGATACTTTAACTCATGTTCAATAATGTGATCGACACCAGGATTTTGTAATCCTATCGCATTTAACATACCGCTTGCCGTTTCAGCAACACGCGGTGTTGGGTTACCTGGTCGTGCTTCATGCGTCGCTGCCTTAATCATAATTGCACCGAGCTTGTTCAAATCATAAAGGTTTGAGAATTCTTCACCGAAACTAAAACAACCGGATGCTGGCATAATTGGGTTTTTTAACGAAAGTCCAGGGAGCTCAATTGCTAATTTATTCATAGAAGAATCTCCCCTTTATTAAATACAGGACCGTCTGTACAAATCTTTGCATATGTTCCGTCAGACTTTGGTACAACGCATGCGTAACACACACCAATGCCGCATCCCATGCGTTCTTCCAGTGAAATGTAACCGTCCATTGGCATCGTCTCATCTAACACTTTTAACATAACTTTCGGGCCACACGCATAGAAATGGTCAAAATTATCATCAAGTGCCTTCAGCTGATCTGTCACAAAACCTTGCATACCATATGATCCATCAACTGTCGTAATGTACGTTTCACCGAGTGCTTTAAATTCACGCTCGTAAAACACATCTTTTTTAGAATTAAAACCTAACACATGCGTCGTCCGCACACCCATTCTTTTGAGCTGTTTTGATAATTCATGCAGTGGTGGCACGCCGATACCGCCACCGACAAGCACGACATGCTTAAACGACTCAAGTGGATAGCCAGTGCCGAGTGGTGTTAGAACATCTAACACGTCTCCAGCTTTCAATAGACTCATCTTCGTCGTGCCCGCACCTTCAGCTCTAAACACAATCGTAAGTTCTTCACCGTCTGCATCGACGTTGGCAATAGAAATTGGACGTCTTAGCACATTCTCTGTATATGGACTTACACGTACATGGACAAATTGACCCGGTACTTTCATGCGTTTTGTAATCGGACCAGATAAAACCATCTCGTAAATATTATCAGCAATTTCCTGATTACTGACGATGTTCATCAAATGTTTCATTGCCTTCACCTACATTCTATCCATGCTGAATGTCATACTCTCAATCACTTCAATTAATGTGCGTGCTGTATCAAGTGATGTTAAACATGGAATTCCATTGTCGACTGACTCTCGACGTATTCTAAATCCGTCTCGTTCAACCTGCTTACCTTTTGTCATTGTATTGACTACAATCTGTACTTGCCCACCGTTAATTAAATCAATCAGGCTTGCATGTGTTTCGTCTACTTTACCGACCGTAACAACAGGAATATCATGACGCTCTAACAAACTTGCAGTACCTGATGTTGCCATAATACGGTAACCACATTGACTTAAACGTTTCGCTAAACCTACCGCTTCCTCTTTGTCTTTATCGGCTACAGTGAAGAGCGCTGTTCCGTGATCCTTCACATCGAGGCCGCTTGCAACAAGTGCTTTGTATAATGCCTTGTTGAGTGAAATATCTTTACCCATGACTTCACCTGTCGATTTCATTTCAGGGCCGAGTGTAATATCAACATTTTTTAATTTGTTAAAGCTAAACACTGGTGCTTTGACATAGTAACCTTCTTGATTCGGTTGCAGACCAAGTGGAAAGTCCGAGTCTGTTAACTTATGACCAAGTATACTTTGCATCGCAAGACGTGCCATCGGTATACCCGTAATCTTACTTAAGAATGGAACAGTCCGACTAGAACGCGGATTCACTTCAAGGACGTATACTTCTCCTTCTGACAACACAAACTGAATGTTGATTAAACCAATCGTATTCAAACCGAGTGCTAACTTTTCAGTATATTTAACAAGTGTATCGACTTCTTTATCAGTTAGAGTAATCGGCGGATAAACTGCAATCGAGTCACCAGAGTGCACACCCGCACGTTCAATATGTTCCATAATTCCTGGAATTATGACGTTTTCACCGTCACTAATTGCATCAACTTCGATTTCTTTACCTGTTAAATAACGGTCGATTAATACTGGATGTTCTGGCGACGCTTTTACAGCGTGCGTCATATAGTTCTCGAGCTCCGATTGGTTATAGACAATCTCCATGGCACGTCCACCAAGTACATAACTTGGACGGACAAGCACCGGGTAGCCAATCTCGTCTGCATTTGCTACAGCCTCGTCAACATTTGTCGCAGTTTTCCCAAGTGGCTGCGGCACATCAATTTCTCGAAGCAGTGCCTCAAAACGCTTTCTGTTTTCTGCACGGTCTAAATCGTCCAGTGTTGTTCCGAGTATATTCACACCATGACGCTCGAGCTTCTCTGCCAGGTTAATTGCAGTCTGACCACCAAACTGAACAACTACACCTTTCGGTTGTTCATTCTCAATAATGTTCATGACATCTTCTTCAGTTAACGGTTCAAAATATAACTTGTCAGAAATAATAAAATCTGTTGATACTGTCTCCGGGTTATTGTTTACAACGATTGCTTCATAACCAGCATCTTGGATTGCAAACACCGCATGAACTGTTGCATAGTCAAACTCGACTCCTTGACCGATGCGAATTGGACCTGAACCAAGCACGATGATTTTTTCTTTATCGCTGGCAATAGATTCATTCTCATGTTCGTACGTACCGTAAAAATACGGTGTGTCTGAAGGCGTTTCAGCTGCACACGTATCAATCATTTTATATACAGGGAAAATGCCATTTGTCTTCCGCAGCTCGTATATTTCATCCGTCGACTTGCCCCAGCGGTGCCCAATCACACGGTCACTGAATCCGTAAGTCTTCGCCCATTTCAAATGATCAATTGAGTCCACATTGTCTTTCAGCTCATGCTCGATATCAATGATATGTTTAAATTTATTGAGGAAGAAATAATCAATCTCTGTCCACGCGTGTATCTCATCGACAGAAATACCACGTCTCAGCGCTTCACCGATAAAGAACAAACGCTCATCACTCTGCGCTTTTATCTTCGTCTCAATTTGCTCTAGTGTAAAATCATCACCGTTTGGTAAACCTAAGTGATGAACGCCATACTCAAGTGAGCGAATTGCTTTTAAAATTGACTCTTCAAACGTACGGCCGATTGCCATAACTTCCCCAGTCGCTTTCATCTGTGTACCAAGCTTGCGCTCACCATGCTCAAATTTATCGAATGGGAAACGTGCAATTTTTGATACAACATAGTCAATCGACGGTTCGAATGATGCATAACTTGTTTCTGTTACAGGGTTCATCATCTCATCTAAGCGCATACCAACCGCAATTTTTGCAGCTAATTTCGCGATTGGAAATCCTGTCGCTTTTGACGCGAGTGCTGAAGAGCGTGATACACGCGGGTTAACTTCAATAATATAGTAATCAAATGAATGTGGATCAAGTGCCAGCTGTACGTTACAGCCACCTTCAATGCCCAGTCTGCGGACGACAGATAATGAGACATCACGTAACATGCTTGTTTCTTTTAACGTCAGCGTTTGTGTTGGTGCGACAACGTTCGAGTCACCTGTATGAATACCAACAGGGTCAATGTTCTCCATGTTACATACAACAATTGCTGTATCGTTGCTGTCACGCATCACTTCATACTCAATCTCTTTGAATCCAGCGATCGATTTTTCAAGTAAACATTGATTTACAGGTGAATACTTCAGACCATTTGTCACAATTTCTTTTAAATCGTCATCGTTGTAACAAATACCCCCACCAGTTCCACCCATCGTATATGCTGGACGTACGATAAATGGATATCCGACTCTTTCTCTAAATGCATATGCACCGTCAATTGTTGTAATAATATCAGATTCTGGAACCGGGATACCCATCTCGTTCATTAAATTTCTAAATAAGTCACGGTCTTCCGCCTGTTTAATTGAATCAAGCTTTGTTCCGAGTAATTCGACATTGTTTTCTTCAAGCACGCCTAAACGGTCAAGCTCAACTGCCATGTTTAAGCCGACTTGACCCCCCAGTGTTGGGAGTAGTGCGTCCGGCTGTTCTTTACGGATAATTCGAGCGATAAAGTCCGGCGTTAACGGTTCGATATATACAACGTCTGCGATTTCTTTATCAGTCATAATTGTTGCAGGATTAGAGTTGACCAAGATTACGCGGTAGCCTTCTTCTCTTAACGATAAACATGCTTGCGTCCCTGCATAGTCGAATTCAGCTGCTTGACCGATGATGATTGGGCCACTGCCGATTACTAAAATAGTTTCAATATCCGTACGTTTAGACATCGCTATTCTCCTCATCCATTAAGTTTAAAAATGCTTCAGTGATATAACTTGAATCATCCGGACCATCAATTGCACCCGTATAATATTGGACTGACATAACTGGTAAATCCTTATGTTTTAATCCTTCAACTGTTGAATCATTAATTGCTTCGTGTGTGACAATTAGGTCAGTAGAGCTCAGTGAATCACGATCCACGACATAACCATGATTCTGCGTTGTAATATCAACTTTTCCAGTCTCAATGTTGCGAACTGGAATATTTGAACCACGATGACCAAATGGAAGTTTAGTAATTTCAGCACCACCTGCTACAGCAATCACTTGATGACCAAGACCGACACCAAATATTGGCACATGACCAATGAGTTCGTGTACGACAGAAACGACATCTTCGATGTCTCTTGGTGAACCAGGTCCGTTTGAGACAACCACACCGTCAGGCTTCGTGCGTAAAATGTCTTCAGCCGACGTGTCATATGGCATCACCATGACTTCGCATCCAGCTGTGTTTAAACTTCTTACTAAACTTTCCTGCTTACCAAGGTCAATCAAAACGACACGATGACCGACACCTGTAGAGATATAAGCACTGCGTGTTGACGTTTCCTTAACATAAAAATCTGTTTTATCCGCTTTTTTTAACTGCTTCACAACTGAATCTACGTCAAGTTCATCCGTAATCATCGCTTTTAATGTACCGCCGTCACGTATCTTTCTGACGATGCTGCGCGTATCAATTCCAGAGATACCTGGAATATCGTGGCGCTCTAAGTAATCATGCAGTGTCTCACTCGTTCTGAAGTTTGAAGGGAGCTGCGCCGCTTCACGCACGACAATACCAGCAATCGACGGGCGCATCGTCTCAGAGTCTTCTGTATTAAATCCTGTGTTACCGACAAGCGGATAACTAAATGTCACAATTTGGTTTGCATACGCAGAATCTGTAATCATTTCTTGGAAACCAAACATCGATGTATTAAAGACAAGTTCGCCAGAATTACCTGCAGAACCGCCGAACTGATAACCTTCATATACCGTACCGTCTTCTAAAATTAAATAGCGTTTATCTTTTAGCACGCTTATGCCTCCCCATAGACAATGTTTCCATCAACAATTGTCATATAAATATCGGACGTTAATGCTGCACCGTGAAATGGTGTGTTTTTCGATTTCGATAAAAATTCGTCCTTATCGAGTGTATATTCTTTTTTGAGATCGATGAGTGTAATATCGGCATCACGACCGACCTGAAGTTCACCCATTTCAAGATTAAATGTACTAGCAGGCTTAACTGTCAACCAATCAACCAGCTGTTCGAGCGTAAATACGCCAGTCATCACACATTTCGTATAAAGTAATTGGAATGCATTTTCACTGCCAACAATTCCAAAAGGTGCGACTGTAATTTCTGCATCTTTTTCGTATTCAGCATGCGGTGCATGATCTGTCGCAATAAAATCAATCGTTCCGTCAAGCAATCCTTCAATAAGTGCCGCACGGTCCTCCGCACCACGGAGTGGCGGGTTCATCTTAAAGTTTGTGTCTGGTCCGGTAATATCATTATCGTCTAGCACTAAGTGATGCGGTGTCACTTCAGCAGTCACACGAATCCCGGCACGCTTCGCATCACGAATGACGCGTACACTTTCTTTCGTACTCACGTGGCACACATGATAATGACACCCCGTTGCTTCAGCGAGCAAGACATCGCGCGCAATTTGAGTAGATTCACATACAGACGGGATACCTGGGATATCTAAACGTTTACTCGCGTCACCTTCATGAATGGCTCCACCGCGAATCAGTGTATTATCTTCAGTGTGTGCAACAATCGCCATGTCAATCTCAGCTGCCTGCTTCATTGCTTCAAACATCATATTCGCACTTTGAACACCTACACCATCATCCGTAAATGCAAATGCGCCCGTCTCTTTTAACGCCTTAAAATCTGTAAGTTCTTCTCCAAGTTGACGCGTTGTAATAGATGCATAAGGCAAGACTTTTACATGTGCCGTTTCTTCAATTCTTTTATTTATATCTTCAAGTACTTTTACGCTGTCTGGCACAGGTCGTGTGTTCGGCATCGGCATCACCGCTGTGAATCCCCCGCGTGCAGCAGCTTTCGTACCCGTTTCAATTGTTTCCTTATATTCTCCACCCGGTTCTCTTAAATGGACGTGTACATCAACAAATCCTGGCGTAATTAGCTTACCCGCGGCATCAATCACTTCTCCATCAAATGCAATCGTTTCAGCCATCTCCACAATCTTACCGTTTTCTACTCGTATATCCTGACGTATTTGTTCTCTGCCCTGTAAGATAAATCCGTTCTGAATAACAAAATTCATGATTGTCCTCCTAAGATTCGTTCTAATACACTCATGCGCGTATATACACCGTTCTCCATCTGTTTGAAAATTACTGACTTGTCACTTTCAATCAATGCACTTTGTATCTCAACGTCACGATTCACTGGTGCCGGGTGCATAATAATTGCATCGTCCTTCAACTTGTCATAACGCGCCTCGTTCATTCCATAACGCGTATTGTACTCTTCTTTCGTATAGCTCATATCTGCATCATGTCGCTCATGTTGCACACGTAACAGCATCACAACGTCGACTGTATCTATCACCTTATCAATGTTTACATATGAATAATCTTCATGCACATACTGATAAACTTCCGGCGCAACAAATCGCACGCGACCCCCTAGCTTCTTTAGTGCTTGGAAATTACTCTTGGCAACTCTTGAATGTAAAATGTCGCCACAAATCACGATGTTCAAATCAAATGTGCCAAAGCGCTCGTAAATTGTCATCAAGTCAAGTAAAGACTGCGTTGGGTGTGAGCCGCTGCCGTCTCCACCGTTGATGATTGGAATATTTAACCCTTCTAATTCCTTGTAGTACGCTTCGTCTGGGTGGCGAATGACAAGCGCATCACAACCGATTGCTTCCATTGTTTTGCATGTGTCATATAAAGATTCACCTTTTTGTACAGAACTCGTTGCGATATCAAAAGGTATTGTTTCAATACCAAGTTTGCGCTCAGCCATTTCAAAGCTGAGTTTTGTTCGCGTTGAGTCTTCAAAAAATAAATTGGCGATATACTTTTTATCTGTGAGCAAGTTGTAGTTTCCATTCTTTATATCAATTGCACGCTCTATGATTTCCATGATTTCTGTAACTGATAAATCATTCATCGATAATAAACTGCGCAATTTACACACGCTCCCTCGGCAAGATAATGTTGAGAATAATACCAGCGAGTGCAGCCAAAGCCATACCTTCTAAGTTAAATGGAATAGCGCCAAGTGTGAAATCTAAATGCGCCTTACCGATTCCGATAACAAGTATGACTGAAACGATGATCAAGTTACGTTTGTGGTCTAAGTTCACACGACCATCGATTAACATTCTAAGTCCGCTTGCTGCAATGATCCCGAATAAGAGAATCGAGACACCACCCATAACAGGTGATGGGATACTTTGAACAACAGCTGTAAACTTCCCGACAAATCCGAGAATGACTGCAAACACTGCAGCTCCACCGATGACCCACACACTGAACACGCGCGTTATTGCGAGTACACCAATGTTCTCACCGTATGTTGTCGTTGGCGGGCCACCGATAATACTTGCAAGCATTGTTGCAGCTCCGTCACCAGCGAGTGAGCGGTGCAAACCCGGTTTTTTAAAGAAGTTTCGCCCAATGATTTTGTTGATTACAGCCTGGTGACCGATGTGCTCACTGATTGTTACGAAGACGATTGGTATCATGACGAGCATTAGACCAATATTTACAGCCGGTGTGTAGTCAACAAACGGCATGTAAACATCCGGCAGGACGAACCATCCTGTTTCCTTTATTTCAGTAAAGTCTACGATATCAAACATGATTGCTGTGATATAACCCCCGATAATACCGATGAGTATCGGAATGAGAGATAATATTCCTTTAAAAAAGACTGAAGCAATTATTGTTATCGTTAATGTAATTAAAGCGACTAATATATATGTCATATTATAGCCTTCCTGCGCATCCGGGTTAGTATACATCGCCATATCAACTGCAACAGGCGCTAGTCCCAGCCCGATAACCATAATAACCGGTCCAATAACAACTGTCGGCAGAAGTTTCATCAACCACTCCGTACCGACAAATCTTATTACGACGCCGATGAGGACGTAGACAACCCCGGTAAAGAAGAGTGCAGTTAATACTTCTCCCAGTGAGTTTGCACCAAGTGCGATTGTAATTGGTAAGATAAACGCAAAGCTCGAACCTAGGTACGCTGGAATCATACCTTTTGTTAATAGTAAGTATAATAATGTTCCTAAACCACTCGCTATGAGTGCGGCTGAAACCGGTAATCCTGTTAAAAATGGAACGAGTACAGTTGCACCGAACATTGCGAATAAGTGCTGACTTGAGAGCATAAACCATTGCGCTGGTTTAGGTTTTTCATGAACATCTAATTGGGGTTCAACTGTGCGTGTGTAATCTTCTTCAATATTATAATTATCCTGTGACATTTGTAGTCTCCTCACTAATATATACAACGTCTTCGCCGTCGACTTCATTCATATGAACAACAACCGTCTCTGTCTTTGATGTGGGTATATTTTTTCCAATATAATCTGCTCTGATTGGTAATTCTCTGTGTCCACGATCTATCAAAACTGCAAGAGAAATTTTATCTGGACGGTCATGTGTCAATATCGCATCCAGTGCTGCGCGAATCGTGCGCCCTGTGTAGAGGACATCATCAACAACGACAACATGTTGAGACTTGAGCGAACCTTCAATATCAAGTGCATCCCTCGTTTCTAAAGCCGCAATCTTTTTATCGTCTCGATAATTTGTGATATCTATCGTGCCTGTCCGAACACGTACTTGATCGATACTTTCAATCTTTTCTTGAATGCGCTTTGCCAAATGCTCACCCCGCGTTTTAATACCGAGTAAGACGAGGTCTGAACTCCCTTTATTACGCTCTAAAATCTCATGAGACATGCGCGTGATTGTACGACTGATTTGTGACGCGTCTAAAATATACCGCTGCTTCATATAAATCCCCCTTTTTTACATAAAAAAATACCCATGCCTTATCGACATGAGTATGTAAGTACCCTAAAATACACACTGCGCCTAATGCGCCAGTGTTACGGTATATATCCATGTCTTCACGGCCTCACAGGACCGTATTTAAAGACTTTTTGATTATCCTAGTTATTCAGTTCTTAATAAGAATAGCGTTAAGCCTGATAAAAGTCAATGTAGAATTCAAAAATATAAACTATTTCCTGTATCAAATCAACGAGAAATGTCGCTGAGTAGATAGAAGAATAAAAGTAGCACATGAGATAATTTATAATATCTCATGTGCCATTTATTAGTTTTTATGCTTCCGACCTACGCAAATCTTCTAATATCTCTTCAAAAAACTCCGGCAACGGCGCTTCAAATACTAACTCTTTCTCTGTCATTGGATGTGTAAACCCAATGAGTGCAGCATGTAACAATTGCCCATCGGTATCCATCGTTTTACGGCGACCATACTTCGGATCTCCAACAAGTGGAAAATCGATATACTGCATGTGCACACGTATCTGGTGTGTACGTCCTGTCTCTAAGAAACACTCAATTAATGTATAATCTTTAAAACGTTCTAAAACATTAAAATGTGTGACTGCATCTTTCCCATTATCAACGACGGCCATATCCTGGCGGTTTTTCGTATTACGGCCAATCGGTGCCTCAATCGTACCTTTGTCGTGTGTTATCACGCCGTGAACAAGTGCGATATATTTCCGCGTCACAGTTTTATCGATGAGTTGCTCAACTAAGTGACGGTGCGCCACATCGTGTTTCGCGACCATTAATAATCCGCTCGTATCTTTATCTATGCGGTGTACGATACCGGGACGCAACTCGCCGTTAATACCGGACAATGATTTCAACTGATACATCAGCCCGTTCACAAGTGTGCCGCTTGCGTGTCCTGCAGCTGGGTGCACAACCATTCCACGTGGTTTATAAACAACGGCGACATCTTCATCTTCATACACGATGTCTAAGTTTAAATCTTCAGGTACAATTTCAGATTCAACTAACTGTCTCTCGTGCACAGTGATCACATCGTCTGTTTTTAATTTATAATTCGGTTTTACAATTACATCGTTGACTGTAATCTCGCCCGATTTAATGCGTGACTGGACATCACTGCGTGATGTATCTTCTAACGTTTCTGATAAAAACTTATCCAGACGTTCGCCTGCATATGAATCTGTCACATTAAGTGTTTGCATGTTTATCATCCTTGCTGCTTTTATCGAAAAATAAGTAATGAATCAGGAGTAGCGCAACCCCGACTGTCAATGATGCATCAGCAACATTAAAAATTGGGAAGCTATAATTTACAATGAGCACATCAACGAAGTCTATGACTTGTTGATACATCACTCTATCGATTAAGTTACCTATCGCACCAGCAACGAGCAAAGCAATCCCAACTTGCATCATAGGCTTGCCTTTCGCTTCTTTAATGTATAGGTAAATCATCATAGCAAGCACAAATGCTGTCACAATGTAAAAGAACGTCATCTGGCCTTGAAAAATTCCCCATGCCGCACCTGCGTTTCGATGTGACGTAATTTGTAAATACTCACCGAGGACCTCGATTGATTCTCCGAGCTCCATATTGCGTTTGACTAATTGTTTTGTGAGTTGATCGAGTCCAATGACTGCCAGTGTTAAAATACCGGCAGGCACTAGACGATATGATTTTTTCTTCATGGTTAACTCCTATTTCGCTAAGACTTCTTGACATCTCGGACAAATATCTTTTGTGCCGTCTACAATCGACGCATCTTCTGAATAATTCCAGCAGCGTTCACAACGCGCACCATCCGCGTGCTGAACTGCGACATGAATGTGTTTTTGTTTATGAGTATCATCAAGCGTATCCACTACTTCTACTTGAGACACAATGAATAACTGCTCAAGTTTGCTGTTTAAGTCTTCATACTTTAAGTCTTCAGGTGCTGTGACTTGTACTTTTGCTTCGAGTGATTTACCGATACATTAAAGAAGCGAAAGGCAAGCCTATGATGCAAGTTGGGATTGCTTTGCTCGTTGCTGGTGCGATAGGTAACTTA
>JBGYPO010000087.1:0-9591 GCA_041838435.1 Aliicoccus sp.
AAGTTATCGTTGCTCACTTATTTGTTTTATACTACGGGGTGCTTGCAGATGATACACCGCCGGTTAACTTACCGGCATACGCAACAGCCGGCATTGCCCGGAGCGGACCGATACGAACCGGAATACAAGGTTTTAAATATGATTCAGCAGCCCTGCTGCTGCCTTTCATGTTTGCAATAAACCCGGCGATGTTAATGATTGTTGAAGATGCTACAACATTTGATATCGTTACCGCAATTATTTCAGCCGTTGCAGGCATGTTCATGTTTGCCGGATTTATCCAAAACTATATGTTTGAGAAATTCGGTTGGATAGAAAGAATTGCCGCTCCGATTTCTGCAATTCTGTTCATACATGATTCATTTGCAACAGATGTCTCAGCTGTGGCATTCTTCGCAGTAGTGATAACTGTTCAAATTATGAAACGTAAGAAAAAGAATAGAGAAAAGCAGCAAAACGGCGTAAATACTTCACCACAAAATGCTTAACAATTTATATATCCACACTTACTTTTCTGTAGGTGTGGATTTTTATTAGAGTTATTTACTGAAAATACACATTATTCAGCATAGAAACTTGCATTATAACTATTTTTAACATAATCTTATTGGTAAATTTACAAAAGCAATCTATAATAGAGTGTGTATATCATTTATACAATTACTTAATTACTTTCGAAGCGGAGGATGTTCAAATGAGAATTATCGTAGCAGGTGGAGATGGATTCTGCGGATGGCCAACGGCGTTGTATCTGTCTGAGAAAGGTCATGACGTTTCCATAATAGACAACATGGTGCGTCGTAAAATTGACGATGAATTACATTCAAATTCAGTCACACCAATTGCAACATTACATGAGCGTGTGGCGAAGTGGAAAGAATTAACAGGTAAAGAGATAAAAGTATACGAAGGTGACTTGAATCACTATGACTTCTTAAGTCTGGTGTTTAAGAACGAGCGTCCTGAAGCATTTATTCATTTTGCGGAGCAGCGTTCAGCACCTTATTCAATGATCGACCGTGAGCATGCGATTTACACACATAACAATAATGTGAATGGTAACTTAAACGTGCTTTATGCCATTAAGGAATTTGAACCGGATTGTCACCTTGTTAAATTAGGAACAATGGGTGAATATGGTCAGCCAAACATTGATATCGAGGAAGGTTATATTGAAATTGAGCATAAAGGTAGAAAAGATACATTACCATTCCCTAAACAGCCCGGCTCATTTTATCATTTAACTAAAGTTCACGATACGCATAACATTCAATTTGCATGCCGTATTTGGGGTATTCGTGCGACTGATTTACATCAAGGCGTCGTTTACGGGCTTGAAACAAATGAAACAAGAAGAGATCCTATTCTAACGAACCGTCTTGATTATGACGCAGTTTTTGGAACAGCATTAAACCGTTTCATTATTCAGGCAGCAATCGGGCATGATATTACTGTATATGGTGCAGGCGGGCAGACACGCGGTTACTTAAATATCGAAGATACAGTTCGCTGTATTGAGCTTGCGTGTGAAAACCCGGCGGATAGAGGCGAGCTGCGCGTATATAACCAGTTTACAGAAAGCTTTTCAGTGAAAGAACTTGCAGAAATGGTATCTGAAGCTGCAAAAACTTTAGATCTTGAACCGACAATTGCAAATATTGAAAACCCGCGAGTAGAGAAAGAAGAGCATTACTATAATGCGATGGCGACAAAGCTAATCGATTTAGGACTAGAGCCTCATCTGTTAACACAAGAAGTTTTAGTGGACATTATCAAAGCGGGAATTAAGCATAAAGAACGTGTTATCGTGGATAACGTTATGCCTAAAGTAACTTGGAAATAATACCGGGGGAAAACGTGATGAAAATAGCAATCGTTACTGAAACATTTTTACCATCAACGGATGGTATCGTGACACGTCTAACAAAGGCGATTGACTACTTTTTAGAACAGGGACATGAAGTGCTTGTTGTCGCACCAGACATGGGTGTTACAGAATATAAAGGCGCTAAAGTGATTGGTATAAAACCAATCACTTTTCCTTTTTATAGATATAGAAAATGGGGACCACCTTCTAGAAAAGTCTATAAGATACTAAAGGAATACAATCCGGATGTAGTCAATGCAGTCAATCCGCTTTTAATGGGGGTAAGCGCAGTCAATGCAAGTAAGAAATATGACTTACCACTTGTCAGCTCGTACCATACACATATACCAAAATACTTAGATCACTATTCAATTTATAAACCGGCTCGACCATTGTTGTGGTGGTACATAAGGCGCAATCATAAAGACGCGCATGTTAACATCTGTACCTCTCATGCTATAAAAGAAGAATTGGAAGAGCAGGGTATAGAGCGATTACAAGTCGTTCCGCGCGGTGTTGATGTAGATACACGTCACCCTAAATTTCGGAGCGAAGAAATGCGCAGGCGTTTAACGAATAATCATCCAGATAAAAAACTCCTGGTATATATCGGACGTTTGGCAGTAGAAAAGGACATTCATCATATTAAGCCATTGCTAGACAAGCGCAATGATGTTGCGCTTGCAATCATAGGAGACGGACCGGCTCGGCGTGAACTTGAGAGGGTTTTTAAAGGTACAAATACAGTATTCACTGGATTTATACATGGGGAAGCGTTATCACAAGCATTCGCTTCAGGTGATGCATTTATTTTCCCGTCAACTTCTGAAACACTTGGTCTAGTTATACTGGAATCGATGGCAGCAGGGCTGCCGCTTATAGCAGCAAAAAGTGGCCCGACTGTGGAGCAGATTGAGGATGGTGTAACGGGCATGATTTATGAAAGTGGTAACCTTGACTCTTTAATACAGGCAGTCAATGTGATTGATGATAAGGAACGGATGAGTGTGCTTAGAGAAAATGCGCGTCATGAGGCGTTAAAATATTCTTGGGACGTAGCATCTGCCAAACTCCTTGATTTTTATAAACAAGCAATAGATATTCATGCGTCAAGTTAATACGGGAGGTTTACCCTTATGAGAATGAGTGACATTATTGCAAAGAAACGTGACAATATTGAACTGACAAATGAAGAAATAGAATTTTTCGTAACTGGTTTTACGGAAGATAATATACCTGACTATCAAGCCGCAAGTTTATTAATGGCTATTTATTTTAACGGCATGACGGAGGTGGAACTTGCAACGTTGACAATGGCGATGGTGAACTCAGGAGATACGATTGATTTGACTGGTGTAGATGGCATAAAAGTTGATAAGCACTCAACAGGTGGCGTGGGTGATACGACAACGTTAGTACTTGCACCACTTGTTGCGGCACTCGGCATACCGGTTGCGAAGATGAGCGGGCGTGGTCTTGGTCATACAGGCGGTACACTCGACAAATTAGAAGCGATTGATGGCTTCAATATTGAAATTGATGAAGAAACATTCATTACGCTTGTGAATGAGCACAAAATCGCGGTCATTGGTCAAAGCGGTAATTTAACACCCGCAGATAAAAAGCTATATGCATTAAGAGATGTGACATCAACGGTAAACTCGATACCACTTATTGCAAGTTCTATAATGAGCAAAAAGATTGCTGCTGGTGCAGATGCCATTGTACTTGATGTGAAGTACGGCGATGGTGCATTTATGAAAACTGTAGAAGATGCAGAGCAGCTTGCACGTGCGATGGTGAACATCGGACAAAATGTTGGACGCAAGACTATGGCGATTATCTCGAGTATGCAGGAGCCACTTGGTTTCGCAATCGGCAATGCTTTAGAAGTGAAAGAAGCAATAGACATTTTAAAAGGTAAAGGACCAGATGATTTGCGAGAGATTTCATTGTTGCTTGCAGCTCAAATGACTGTTCTAGCAGGAAAAGCTGATTCAATTGAAGAAGCAACACAGTTACTCGTCAATGTCATTGATAATGGTGCCGCACTTGAGAAGTTTAGAGTGTTTATAGAGAATCAAGGTGGTAACTCTGATATCGTCGACAATCCTGAATTGCTTCCTCAAGCAAAATACATATTTGAGGTTTATTCAAAGCAGAGCGGATATGTCACATCAATCGGTGCACAAGGACTTGGTGTCGCTTCCTCCATGCTCGGTGCTGGACGTGCGGTTAAAGATGATGTCATTGACCTTGCTGTTGGGATAGTGATGCATAAAAAAGTTGGCGACGCAGTTACAACTGGTGAGAGTCTTGCAGCGATTTACGCAAATCATGAAGATGTAGTAAATGTTAAACAAAAAGTTCTGGATAATTATACAATCGGAGAACAGATACACACTGTTCGTCTGATAGAAAAAGTAATAACAGAATAGTTTTGATGCTGAACAAATATTAATAATATTTGTTCAGTATTTTTTTGCGCTCTCATATCATTCACGTATAATAGGAATATAGAAACAAGGAGGCACGGAGAATTGAGACAGAACAGACAACAACGTCGAGATCAAAATACTCGAGTCGGAGATACGGTCGAGCGTTCATTACGCAATATGCTGCCATTATCCTTTGCTGAAGAAGTAGGTAACAGCGTGACGCATGGTGTTGCGACACTCTTGTTTATCTTTCTTTTGCCCTTCTCAGCAATTTATATGTACGCAGAAGGCGGTGCAGTGCATGCATTCGGCGGTTCGGTTTTCATTATCAGTATAATTTTAATGTTTCTCGCATCAACGATATATCACGCTATGGCATTTGATTCAGCGCATAAATATGTCATGCGGGTACTGGATCACAGTTTTATTTTTATAGCGATTGCAGGTACATATACACCGATTGCAATTTCTATGATGGGTGGTACACTCGGATGGGTCGTACTAATTGTTCAATGGGTGATGGCAATACTAGGTATTCTATATAAATCACTATCAAAAAAACAGAACAGCAAAGTAAGTATGGTTATATACTTGATTATGGGGTGGATGGCTGCTTTCATCATACCGTTTATCTATGACTCACTCACATTCGAATTTGTGCTATTTATATTAATCGGTGGTCTGATGTACACGATTGGTGCATGGTTTTATGCACAAAAAGGTAGAAAATACTTCCATGTGATATGGCACCTATTTATAATTTTAGCGAGTGTGAGTCATTATATAGCTATTGTATTTTATACGACATAAACAAAATCCGATGGAGGAAAATATGAAAATTACATTTTACGGTGCGGGTAATATGGCAAGTGCAATCTTTATTGGGATGATTGAAAATGAAGTTGTGAAGCCTGAGGAAATATTTCTCACAAGTAAAAGCAACAAAGAAAAAATAATGTTTTTCAAAGAAAAGCTTGGCGTGAGTGTCGCATGGGACGATAAAAAACTCTTGGACGATGCAGACTATGTGATTTTAGCATCTAAACCTCAAAACTTTCCAGAAGTTGCGGATCGGATCAGACCTCACATAGAAGAGAAAACTAAGGTCATATCCGTTATGGCTGGTACACAGATTAAGACGATACAAACGGAACTTGGTACAAATAATCCAGTTGCACGTGTGATGCCTAATACAAATGCGATGGTTCAACACTCTATGAGCGGTATTACTTACTCGAACAATTTTAAAGACCGCGATGAACTGGTTGAACTTATGGAGAGTTACGGAAAGATAGTAGAAGTAGAAGAAGATGAAATGCATAATATTACAGCAGCAACAGGTTCAGGTTCAGCATTTCTTTACTATATATATGAGAAATATGCTGAAAGTTTAGTTGAGCTCGGATTCACAGATCAGCAAGCGACGTTCTTAACTAAAAACTTAGTCATAGGCGCGGGTAAAATGGTTGAAGAATCAGGTCTGACATTTAATGAATTAAGAAAAAATATTACGAGTAAAAATGGTACAACAGAAGCAGGGTTAAACGCATTAGATGGTGACGGCATTCAAAAAATATTAATAGCGACATTAGAAGCTGCAAGAAATAGAAGTCAAGAGATCAGTCGCGGAGAAAACTAGGGGGCTCACTTAATGAGTACATTATATTTCAACGGTAATATCTATACAATGAAGGACAGAGAAGATAAGGTGGAAGCTGTATTAGTTGAGAATGGTTATGTAAAAGCTGTCGGTGATTATAAGACGCTTAAGTCTGAAGCGACAGAAACAGTGGACTTACAAGGGCGCACAATGCTCCCTGCATTTACGGATGTGCATCTCCATATGACTATGTTTGGTAAAATGCTGGCATCTTTAACACTGACTGGTATAACGGATGTTGAAGAAGTTAAAGCAGCAATTAAAAATCATAATACTGACCTTGAATGGGATTTGATTCATGGTTATAATGAAAAACATTTACCAGGTGAATATAAAATGTCCCGAGAAGAACTTGATGAATTAACAGATAAACCGACAGTCATTGCGCGTATTGATTACCATGCAGGACTTGCGAATACAAAAGCATTTGAAGAAGCGGGTATAGATAAAAATACACCCGACCCTGAAGGCGGTTATTATGAGCGAGATGACAAAGGAGAACTTACCGGTTGGGCATATGACAAAGCATTCGGCGCGCTACGTGCGAGAAGTGTGACAGATACAACAGACTCAATCAAGGTTAATTTGGAACGTGTTATTGATCACTTAACATCCTACGGTTTCTCGTCAGCGCATACTGAAGACATGGCGTACTATGGTGATTACAAACTAGCACTTGATGCTTTTTATCAAACGATTCCGGAAAATCGTAAATTCCGCGTGAACTTACTACGTCATGAGCTGGTTTACGAAGCGATGAAGGAAGCGGAACTCGAAGAAGTGGATGAATGGATTCATTTTGGCGCAATGAAAATCTTCCAAGATGGAACGTTCGGTTCAGAGACGGCATTGATGAATGAGCCTTATGTCGGTACAGACAATACCGGATTACAAATCCATACACAAGAAAAGTTAGAAGAGATTGTACAACGCGCACGCAAACATGATGATGAAATCGGCGTACATTTAATCGGTGATAAGGCAACAGAGATGGTATTAACTGCTATCGAGAAATACCCAGTAGCAGAAGGTAAGCATGACCGTTTAATTCACGTCAGTGTGTTAAGTGAAGATATCCTAGACAGAATGTCAAAGCTGCCAGTAGTTTGTGATATTCAACCAAAATTCCTAACTTCAGATATGCCTTGGGCTGGTGAAATTCTCGGAGAAGAACGTGCAAAGTATATATATGTCTTTAAAACGTTGCAAGATAGAGGCATAATACTTGGTGGTTCTTCAGATGCACCAATCGAACCAGTCGATCCACTGGAAGCTGTGCATATTTTAACCACACGTCGCGATGGTGACGTTGTTTATAATGAAGCGGAACGTTTATCTCGCTTTGATGCAATTAAAACATACACAACGAATGCTGCAAAAATCGTGCATAAAGAACATGTTCAAGGGTTGATTCAACCAAACTATTATGCAGACTTCGCAATATTCGATAAAGACATCATGACTATCGAAGATGACGAGTTACTTGAAACACAATGCCTAGAGACAATTATCGATGGTACAACAGTTTTCTCGAAATAAATATATACCGGACGCTTTGTAAAAAAGTGTTCGGTTTTTATTAGTATTCTGAATAAATAATTGTGCTAGTATAGATATAATTGATAAGCAAAGGGAGTAACACTATGATTTCAGAAAGTGAAGTACGTGAGATTGTCGGTCAAATTAATGATCCGGTACTAAACGTTCCAATTCATGAAACGAACGGCATACTTGAAGTATCTATTAAGGAAGAAAAAGAACATGTGAGTTTAAAAATTGCCCTTGGACGCCTCGGTGGTCAGGAACAATTAGACTTACAAATTAAAATAGTAAATGCAGTAAAAGATGCAGGTGCACGCTCAGTAGGTCTGCGCTTCGCTGAACTTGAAGCGGATGTAATCGAAAAGTTTAGAAATACATCTGGAACAGATACTGAATTAAAATTCAAAGACACAGAATTTATTGCGGTTGCCTCAGGTAAGGGTGGCGTTGGTAAATCGACTGTTGCAGTGAATTTGGCGGTGTCACTCGCAAATGCAGGAAAGAAAGTCGGTTTGATTGATGCTGACATCTATGGTTTTAGTGTACCTGATATGATGGGTATCACAGAAAAACCAAGAGTTGAGGGTGAAACAATTTACCCGGTAGAACGTTTCGGTGTCAAAGTGATTTCTATGGCATTTTTTGTCGAGGAAAACACACCGGTTATATGGCGCGGGCCGATGCTCGGTCAGATGTTAAATAACTTCTTTAGTGAAGTTGAGTGGGGAGACCTTGATTATTTACTGCTCGACTTACCACCAGGTACAGGTGATATCGCACTTGATGTGCATCAGATTTTACCGACAAGTAAAGAAATCATCGTCACGACACCACATCCGACAGCAGCATTTGTTGCTGCACGTGCGGGTGCTATGGCTCAGCACACTGATCATGAGATTATCGGTGTCATCGAAAATATGAGTTTCTTCTATAATAGTGTTAACAATCAAAAAGAATATATATTTGGTCGAGGCGGCGGTGAACGACTTGCTGATGCATTGAATGTCGAAGTGCTTGGGGAAATTCCACTCGGACAACCCGAACTAATAGAAGATGATTTCTCACCATCTGTATATCGAGAAGGTGAAATCAGCGATATTTATGACTCAATCGTACAAAAAATAATTAATGAAACAACTCAAGAGGTAGACGCATGACATCAAAATATTTAGTTAAATTTTATTTGATGACCTTGTTAATCGGGGTCATCATCACAACAATCGTAAGTTTAATTATCGATTATCAAGAAGTTACTTCATTGCTTGTGTCAGGAGAAGTTGTTGCATTCTTAATCAACCTTGTATGGATACTTGGTTATGGTTTACTAATCACAACAATTAGCCAATTTGCATTCTTTATCTATTTATTTTTAAATCCACTGGGTATGGGATTATTAGGAAGAGTTTGGCCATATTTGCAATTGCTCCTGATTATCTATGCGATATTTGATCTATTCTATGTACGCTATCTTACGGTTGGAGACGACCTCAATTGGCTGACATATATGTGGGTGCCAATATTTGTTGTCGTTGCAGGGATTGTTATTTCGAGAATTAAGGACAAACAAACGACAGAGAAGAACGTTTTTATCCCTGCATTATTCTTTATGATTTTTATGACATCTATTACATTAATACCTTTTAGTTCTGAAAGCACAGAGTGGCTATATCGCTCTATCTTTACACTCGTAGTAACTAATGCATACCAACTATTGTCATTACCAAGCTATGTGGAAGCATCTAAAGCCGATAAAGCGCGTCGTGGTATTGAAACGAAAGCGGATCGTAAAGAACGTCAAAGATTACAAGAACAACAAACACTTGAAGCAAAAAGATTAAAAGAAGAGTCACAGAAGAAGACACGTAACAAAATGTTTAAAAACAAAGTAAGATAAATGTGATTGATTAATTGTAGGCTCGGGAACCTGTAACGTTTCCGAGTCTTTTATATCGGTATATCCAGCGAGAAAACAGCTTTTTAAAAAATGTTTCAACAAAATTATGAGAAACAGTTGACCTTCTGACCAATACTTGTTATTATATAAAAGTCGCTGATTTGAGGCGGGCGTAAAAAGTAAAAAGAAA
>JBGYPO010000088.1:0-11858 GCA_041838435.1 Aliicoccus sp.
GTGAAATGACATTGACCCAATAGAGGGTAGTTCGACTCACTGTGAAATGACAGTGACCCAATAGAGGGTAGTTCGACTCACTGTGAAATGACAGTGACCCAATAGAGGGTAGTTCGGCTCACTGTGAAATGACAGTGACCCAATAGAGGGTTGTTCGACTCACTGTGAAATGACAGTGACCCAATATAGGGTAGTTCGACTCACTGTGAACTGACAGTGACCCAACACACAAAATAACACCACTACTTATTCAACTCGGACACAATATGCGCAAGCTCTGGCACAACCAGGCGTTCCATCGCGAGTTTGACCGCTCCACTTGATCCGGGCAACGCGATAATGACTCTATTATTATCCGTTGTGCCAGCGGCTGCTCTTGATAAAATACTGCGCGACCCAATATCCTCAGTAAAACTCAGCATACGAAATATTTCTCCGAAACCTTCAATCTCTTTATGAAAATATGGAGACACCGCTTCGATTGTGATGTCGCGCTTAGCTATTCCTGTGCCGCCTGTAGTAATAATCGCATCGACGGAACCGAGTATATTATCGATTGCGCGTCGAATCTCTTCTGCGTCGTCCTTCACAATGACACTGCCCGATTCAAATATTTCTACGTCAGCATCTCTTAAATATTCCCTGACAAGTGCGCCGCCTTTATCGGTTTCTACAGTCCGCGTATCACTGACAGTCAATATGCCGACCACAATCTTCCGATCTAATTTATTGATATGACTCACTCAAAATCCTCCTATCCAAATAGTTGGTTAACCACAGTCTGCGCCTTGTTGATTTTTGACAAACCGTGCACGAGCAAACGGCCGTTATGAAAAGCGACTAAACGGTAATCATCATAATAGAACTCGATAAAATACGGCGTTTCTTTATAATCTATCGCACGTTCCTTAAGTGCATCGACAACAACAGCTTGGCTAAGTCGCCCATCAATAATCTGCACGGTATCTCTGCCGCACAAACTCATCTGTCCTTGACTTTCTCTAGATAACTCAGGATAGTCTGCTGATTCTGAGCACGTTGGGCATGCATCATGTAACAATGCTTCAGTTCCGATTGTCATATGTTCTGATGCCCACAAATCTCCTGTGCGCATCACACCCTTACCAATCCCAGCCCCTGATAATATTTTTAATGCAGACGTAACTTGCTCACTGACCGCCATGTGCACCGCTGGCGCAATAATCCCTGCAGTGTCACACGTCAGTGTCGTACTTGGCAACACTGGTATCATGCATCTAAAGCACGGATTTCCACTGTCTGGTACAAACGCACTGCTCACGTACGTCGATTCAACACACGCAGCATATATCCAGGGTATCTGCTGACGATACGCGACATCATTTATTAATAATCGTGTCTCAAAGTTATCTGTACCATCTAAAATCAAATCTGCATCTTCGGCCAGTGACATTAATAACTGTGCATCACAATGCTCGATATACGTTTCTATTTCTAAATCGCTGCGAATTGCTTGTAACACGTTACGCGCTGCTATAACTTTCGGCACTTGATTATCTGCATCCACCTCTGAAAACAACGACTGTCTTTGAAGATTCGTGACCTCGACATAATCACGGTCAATCAAAATTAATTTTTTGACACCTGCTCGAGCGAGCATTTCTGACGACACTGTACCAAGTGCACCAACGCCGACAATAATGACTGTCTTTTGTTCAATTTCTCTTTGTCCAGCCTCACCGATATGTTTAAACAAACTTTGACGACTATACCTCATGCGAATCACTCCTACTTACTTATACTATCAATATTCATAAACTTTAAGATGTCCTATGGTAAAATATTATTATCATTTAAATATATATAAAAGGAAAGGGGCTTTATCATGCGTACAATTCTTGTTGTCGATGATGAACCATCTATTTCTACATTATTACAGTTTAACCTCAAGCAAGCTGGCTATAATGTCGTATCTGCTGATGATGGTAAGCAAGCTTTAGATATTGCGCTAAATGATCCAATCGATTTAATTGTCCTTGACCTCATGTTACCAGGAATGGATGGCATGGATGTCTGTAAGCATCTAAGGCAAGAAAAGATAAATGTTCCGATTATTATGCTCACTGCTAAAGATGAGGAATTCGATAAAATTCTCGGGCTTGAGTTAGGTGCAGATGACTACATGACTAAACCCTTCAGTCCGAGAGAAGTTGTCGCACGTGTTAAAGCTATTTTGCGACGCACTGAAAGAAAAAAAGAGCAAGTAGAAGACGCGGAAATGATTCAAGTCGGTAATCTTGTAATTCACCTTGACCGCTATGATGTTTATTTTAAAGATAAGCAACTTGTATTGACGCCCAAAGAGTTTGAACTGTTACTCTATCTCGCGACCAATCAAGGCAAAGTACTCAGCCGAGACCAATTGTTGAATGGCGTATGGGACTTCCATTACGATGGTGATACACGAATTGTCGATGTACACATCAGTCATCTGCGTGAAAAAATCGAAGAGGATTCAAAACGACCTGTATATATTAAAACAATCAGGGGCTTCGGCTACAAGTTAGAAGGACCAGCGGATGAATAAACTCTGGTTAAGAATCTCTTCCGCATTTTTCTTAACCATTCTTATCTTACTGCTGTTACTATGGTGGGCCATCGCCTCAACATTACAAACATTCGCACGTGACCAAGTGATGACACAACTCGAGGACACTTCACAAGTCATCACACACCAATTACAGTATCAAGAAACAGAAGAAATCTATCAAAATGTGTCTAATTGGTTAGAAGATTTCACGAGTGATTCAGATATACGTATGACTTTTATCGGCACAGATGGCGAAGTGATTGTGGACTCTGTGCATCCAGCAGAAGAAATGGAGAATCACAGTGACCGCGAAGAAGTTGAGGCACTGATAGACACGAGTTCAAGAGCATACTCAATCGAGCGCTATAGTGATACGTTAGGTGAAACGATGCTGTACCATGCACAAAAAGCATATGATAACGATGGTAACGTTGCAGGTATTATTCGTACATCCATGACACTCGATTCATTAGAAGCGATGATTGCTGAGTTTTGGAGAAGTGCAGCGTTTGTCACTGGTGGTCTTATCATCTTATTTGCGATTATTAGTACGCTTATTGCGCGTGGTATTTCTCGTCCAATCAACGAAATTATTCAAGTCACAGATCAACTGCGCAATAAAAATTATAGCAGCCGGATTACAATGGAAACGCGCGGCGAGATAAAAGTACTTGCAGACTCAGTCAACGAACTCGCGAGCAGTTTATATTTACAAACAAAAGAAATTGAAGAAAACTCTAGAGAACTTGAGAGCATCATGTCACAGATGAACAGCGGTGTGCTCATCATAAACCAAGAGGGATACATCGAATTGATTAATCCATCGATGGAATCAATATTAAATATGAGAAAATCAGATTTAATAGACCAGCATTTTACACAGATTCAATCGTTCCCAATCTTAATTGGACTCATGCAGGAATTGTTACAAAGCAATCGTAAGATTGAAGAGGAACTATACTTCTCCGAGAACTTTATCTATGATGCGCACCTCACACCATTTTATGGTAAAGGCTGGAAGCGGAGAGGCGTAATCGTCGTGCTTCACAACATTACGAATATACGAAGACTTGAGCAAATCCGCAGTGATTTTATTGCAAATGTGTCTCATGAATTAAAAACGCCGGTGACGTCTGTGAAAGGTTTTGCTGAGACTTTACTGAGCAATGAGGTACAGGACCCTGAAACGCGCACATATTTCTTACAAATTATCTATGATGAAAGTGAACGTATTGACAGGTTAATTCATGACTTGCTGCAGTTATCTCGTATTGAAAAGCATGAGATGCCGTTAAATATTACTTCGGTTGATGTCATTAGACTATTGCACAGAATTTCAGCGACACTACAAAAAGAAATTGAAAAGAAAAATCTCAATTTACAGCTGCCAAAAATCGAACAGCCAATATTCGTAGATTTAGATGTTGATCGGTTTAGCCAAGTTATCTTAAATTTACTCGCGAATGCTGTTAACTATTCAAATGAATTTGGTAACATTAAGGTTGGCGTGGTATTCTCAAAAGATGAGTTTATATTAGCTGTGTCAGATGATGGTATTGGTATCCCTAAAAATACGATGTCACGGGTTTTTGAACGGTTTTATAGGGTAGATAAAGCTAGAAGCCGTCATTCTGGCGGTACTGGTCTCGGTCTCTCAATTGTTAAACATCTAGTAGAGCTACATAATGGTCGAATTGATGTCGAGAGCATTGAAGGTGAAGGTTCTACATTTACAGTAATTGTCCCAAGACGCCAAAATAATGACACTATAAATTAATCAAAAGGTGATACTATGAAAAAAAATGTCAGGTTAGTTGTTAACGTCTTAATATTAATACTTGTTCCTATCATTATGAATCGCAAGAGAATCATGAATTATATTAATGACTCAGGTATCCAGGAGAAGTCCGGTTCAGCGATCAGTTCAATAAAAAATACGAGTACTAAAACGTTTAAAGGTGCTAAAAACATTGGTTCTTCTGTATACACAAATACAAAAGAAACAATTGTAAATGTCGGTGAGAAAGTAGAAGGATTGACTTCTGATGATGAAGATTTGGATGTGCCAAAAATTTTAAAATCACAAAGTAATGAAGAAGCAATGAAAATTGCCGAACTCGAAAATATTAATGTAAATCATGAAAAGGAGATTGATTCAAAAATGTTAGAAAATATCGCAAAATTAAATGAAGAAAAAGTTGCAAAACACAGAGATTATGGGGAGACATTAGAATCAGGTGCGCTTCATCAAAAACACAAGCATGCACTTGATTCTAAAGCAGTTGATGTTGATTCATTAGATAAAGACACTCAATCTACATCACAAGAGACAAATGAAGATTCGACTAACTTGAGCTTATTTGAAAAGCACAGAAAAAAACATGAAGCTCATATTCAAGAGATTGGTAGAAAAACAGGTATATAAAGGAGTTTTATGGCAATGAATGATATTAAAAACATCACTGTTTTTTGTGGTGCAGGTTCTGGTATAAAACCAGAATATAAAGAATCCGCTTTAAATTTAGGTAAGTTTTTAGCAACAAATAATATAGGCGTCGTCTATGGTGGCGGTGCCACTGGTATGATGGGTGCAGTTGCGGATGGTGCCATATCAAATGGTGGTTACGTTAAAGGCATTATTCCACAATTTCTTATTGACCGGGAAGTTGCACACGAGGATGTCAGTGAGATGATCATCGTCGAAACGATGCATGAGAGAAAAGCAGCGCTTGAAGAGCATGGTGATGCTATTATTATGTTACCTGGTGGTGCTGGAACGTTAGAAGAGTTCTTTGAGATTTTTACGTGGGGTCAGCTTGGTTTACACGATAAGCCAATCGGTATATTAAATGTATCAGGCTATTTTGATGAATTGACAGCGCTTATGGAAAAACTGATTCATGAAGGTTTTCTGGAAGAGAGATTCCGTGATTTAGTCCAGGTGGAAACAGAGCTATCACGATTACTAGAGGGCCTCAAAACGTTCACACCATTATCTACACGCACATATGAAGATATCAAAGATCTTGATTAATACAATAAACCCGACTATTTCAATTGAAATAGTCGGGTTTTGACTTAGAGAATATTATATCTTTCGATAATAAACTGTAAATGGGTTTAATTGATGTCCCTTAGTAACAAGCGGATGATTAAAGTCTGAATGATGCGTCATGCCTAATTTTTCCACAACATTTTTTATAACAAAGTTTCGTTGTGGAAACAATGCATATAGCTCATGGATATTTGTATTGCGTTCGACAAAACGTAATAGCCCAACGCCCGCTTCTGTGGCATAACCTTGATTCCAATATTTTTTCATCAGTTTCCAGCGAATCTCAACACACGGGAAAATCTCTAGTTTGAACGGTCCATTTTCATCAAGAACTTTAATGCCCATCACACCGATAAATTCACCTGTACGTTTCAACTCCACTACAAAAAATCCAAAGCCGCGGTCTTCCAGGTGCTTTTGAAAATCATTCGCACGTGACGCCGACGTTTCGTAATCCACTTCTTTTACTTCATAATAACGTCGTACATCAGGATCAGCATTCATCTTTTGAAACTTAGGAATGTCAGATGCCTTCCAGTCCCTAAAAATCAATCGCTTCGTTTTAAAATATATCATTTTAAAGCTTACTACTTTTCAGGTACGTCTCGTTTGACATATGAAATCAACTCAATATCAAAGTCGGCATCTTTTAAGTCATAGTCTTGAAGTTTTCTCTTTTTAGATAATGATGCAACCACATCAATAAAATCATCATAATCATTCAGGTCATATCTTATATGGAATATATCTTTTGATAATTGAGCGTTCGGTTTCATCGCAACATCTCTTTTAAAGAAGAATTCATCTTTGTTAATCGTTTGTCCAACAACACTCTCTAATTCAAGTGCTAGCTCGTTTAACGACATCTTTTTATTCTCAAGAAGTCTAAATTGTTTCTCATACATATTACTCACCTAACCTCATCTCGTATGGTCAATCAAGTATATATTATATCACTTGAAGTAGAGATATGGAAATTAACAAATACATAGAAAAAGCAGTGGCACAATGAACTGTATTTTAAAATCCGTACGTTTGCTTTCCTGGGGTATCGCACAAGCCTGTAGTCTTGTGCAGTTGCTTTTCCCCTAGGAGTCAAACGTACGGATTTCGTCTAAATCATTCAATTTAATTTTTAAAGGCTTTATGACTCAAGAGTTTAGTTAGAATTTATTATTCTGGTGCACTTACATTTTCTAAACGGATAATACCTACTGGATCCAGCTCTACACCACTGATTAAATCAGTATTTACACCGATACCTAGCTCAGAGTAGTACATTGGTGTAATCGGCAGGTCTTCTAGGAGAATGCGCTGTGCTTCACTATAGAATGCTGCACGCTCGTCCTCATCTCCAGCTTGACGACCACCTTCAAGCTCTACATCAAGTTCAGGGTTAGAGTATAACCATCTGTTACCCGATCCATCTTGTGAATCTGTGTGGAACATCGGATATAATCCATAGTCTGCATCACCCGTTACAGTAATCCACTGAAGCATAAACATATCATGCGTTCCACTGTTTGCCATTTCCAAGAACGTACCGAACTCGTACTCTTCAATAGAGACATCGATATTAATTTCACCTAATGTTTCTTGGATATACTGTGCCAAGTCACGGTTCGTGTCTGAATTTGAAATCCAGAGTGTTGTGCTGAATCCGTCCGGCAAGTCAGAGTTCGCCATGAATTCTTGTGCCGTTTCAATGTCATAAACTTGCTCTTCAAATGACTCATCATGGAAGTTTACCGTACGTGCAATATGCGTAGATGCATGGATGCCTCGCCCATCAAGTAAACCATTGATCATACCGTCACGGTCAAGCGCATGAGAGATTGCATGTCTGACATTCACATCATCAAACAATTCATTCTCCACGTTAAATGCAAGATACGTCATCGATAAACCTTCCTGATCGATAATGTCTGTATTTTCACCGTTTCTGATTCTTTCCATGTTTACCGGGTCTACGCTGTCTGATATAGCAATACCACCTGTTTCAAGTTCAGCGAGCCTTGGTTGGTTTTCAGGAATTACCTGGTATGTAACCGTGCCAAACTCACGTCCCTCTTCATAATAATCATCAAATTTCTCAAGGACGATGTTATCTCCAGGGCTTCTGCTCACAAATTGTAAATGTCCTGTTCCAACCGGGTTAGTCGCAAGGAAATTACCAACAAACTCAGTCATCTCTGCAGAGACTTCCTCAAATTCTTCCCCGCCGGCTTCACGCATTTCATAGAACTCATCTAACGTGATTTCAAGTCCAGCTTCGTCAATCGCATTCTGGTAATCTTCATCAATAGTATCCTTACTTAACATACCTGCTGTATTATGAGACAAGTTGCTGAGTAACGGTGCAAATGGATACTCAGTCGTAATTTCTAATGTATAGTCATCAACCGCTTCAATATCTGTAATCATTTCGAACATAAAACGAACTGGAGCTGCTGCTGTTGGATCCAAAATACGCTCAAGCGTTGCTTTAACATCTTCAGAAGTAAAGTCCGTACCATCATGGAACGTCACGCCTTCACGAAGTGTAAATGACCAGGTGCTATCATCGACCTGTTCCCATTCAGTTGCTAAACCTTCAACAATTTCCAACTCAAAGTCTTGTTTAACGAGTGTGTCATATAGTTGCGTACGAATCTGTGCAGATGGAATATCGTTTGCTGTATGTGGATCCATTGATACCGGATCATTCATTAAACCAATATTAATATCCAAACCCTCATCATCTTGTGCCTGAACATTATTTGATGCCATGCTGTGTCCTAATGATGCTGTTAACAATACACCCATGCTAGCTAATATGATTTTACTAAAACGCATTAAATTCACTCTCCTTATATTCTTATCTCAAAGTATAAAGAAAGCGTTTACTAATAACAATCCTTTTTTACATATTCTTTCATTTTATGAATTTTTTATAGATTATCCGCGTGCAACATCAACAAAGCGCTGGAATAATTTTTGAGAGTATGTATCCACTTCATATGTACATTCCGGATGCCACTGCACACCAATTACAAATTCATGATTTTTCGACTCAATCGCTTCAACCACACCATCTTTGCTCGTCGCTGCAATTCTAAATCCTTCTCCTACAGCACGGTTTGCCTGGTGGTGGAATGAGTTGATTTTAATATTATCATCACCCATTATTTCATATAGCTTTGATTCTTTATCAATATCGATAAAGTGCGACATGTGCTGAACTGGTGCTTGCTGATTGTGTTGATACACATCATCCATTTGTGAATAAATATCCTGATACATCGTACCACCTTGAGAAATATTTAGTATTTGACTACCACGGCAAACACCTAAAATTGGTTTGTTCATCTCAAGCGCATACTTAATAAGCATCATTTCATATTCATCACGTCCCGGTTCGATTGAGCCTAACTTTTGGTGCGGCCCTTCATCGAAATACATCGGATCTATATCATTACCTCCGGCTAAAACTAAGCCGTCGATTGCTTCAACTTGTGCTTTTACCTTATCTTCGTTTAGTGTCTTAACGAGCAATACAGACACACCACCACAATCTACAACTGCCTCACCATAATACTTCGGTAATCTATAGCTATTACCTTCAACAAATGTCGTCACGCCAATTATTGGAACCGTCACTTAAATCTCCCTCTCTAAAATAAAATAAAGAGTGCACAAGGCACTCTTTATAGTGTAACTATAATTCAGTTTTTATTCAAAATAATTTTTAGATTATTCAAAATATAAATCTTTGAAGTTAATATTGTTGAAGCGATCTTGATGAACATTTTGCAATTCATTTCTATGTGCGTTTAAGTATTCACCGTGACGTACAAAAATTGCAGGTGCATCTTCAATGATAACTTGTGCAGCATCTTTGTAAATCTGCTCACGTGTATCATCATCAACTTCTTCTTTACCTGCATCAAGTAATGAATCTAACTCTTCACTCACATAGAATGAACGGTTACCAACATCACCTAAACTATCAGAGTGGAATAATGGTACAAGTGCGTTATCACTACTACCTGCAGAGTTTGACCATCCAAGAACGAACATGTCGTGTTCACCTTGACCAGTCATTTCTAAGTACGCACCCCACTCCATTTGCTGAACGTTTACATCAACATTAAGCTCAGCAAGTGATTCTTGTAAGATTAATGATAATGTCACACGCTCTGGGTTGTCATTTGTCATTAAGTTAAATGAGAATCCATCGCCGTAACCCGCTTCTTCTAAAAGTTCAGCTGCACGCTCCATGTCGTAATCCAGACCTTGTACATTTTCATCATAACCTAAAATGTCTGGTGCGATTGGACCATGTGCGATTGCACCTGAATCATTATAAACACCTTCCATAACAAGTTCTTTATCTAACGCATGAGAAATTGCTTGACGCACACGTACATCATCAAATGGTTCTTTTTCTACGTTAAAACCTATGTAGTCAATACCAACGCCATATGTTCTCATCATACTCACATCGTCGCGTCCTTCAACACGCTCAATGTTTGCAGACTCAACGTGGAAGATCATATCAGACGAGCCAGTTTCAAGCTCAGCTAAACGTGAACCAGTTTCTGTGACAACTTTAAAAGTAACTGTGTCGACAAATGCTGGATCTCCCCAATAGTTTTCGTTGCGTTGGAATACTGTTTCACTTCCTGGTGAACGACTCACGAACTCTAAGTAACCTGTTCCAACTGGACCACGTTCGATTTGGTTAGATAAATATTCATATAAATCATCGCCAAGTGTTTCAATTTCTTCGCCACCAGCTTCACGAACTTCATAATACTCTTCTAAAGTGATTTCTAAGCCAGCTTGATCGATTGCATTTTGATAGTCAGCTTCAATTAATTCTGCGCTGATCATCCCACCACCATCATGCGATAAGTGCTCGAGTAATGGAGAGTACGGATATCGCGTAATGATTTCTACTGTGTAATCATCAACGACATTGACCTCTTCTACCGCTTCATATAAGAACGCACGTTCAGAAGCAACAGCTGGGTCTAACACACGGTCGAAGTTCGCTTTAACTGCGTCTGCATTAAAGTCAGACCCATCATGGAACTGCACACCTTCTCTTAATGTGAATGTCCATATTGTGTCATCTTCAACTTCCCATTCTGTAGCAAGCAATGGCTCGATTTCTAAATCAGGTGTTAATGTTACTAAACCTTCATAAAGCGTTCTTCTCATTTGGTTCGATGGTACGTCGTTACTGCCATGCGGATCCATAGAAACAGCATCACTTGCAATTGATACGACTACGTCTCCACCCTGCTCTTGTGCATCTGCCGCTTGTGATAGCATCACGCCCGAACCTAACATTAACAATGACATTAAAACTGTGCTTTTTAACTTTTTCAATATGTATACCTCCTAGATGAATTGCAACAATCATAACATAGATTTATGCATTTACAATGCATTTATCTGAATTATTTTATTTATTCGAAAATTTATATAATCGTGAGTAAATGAATTTTTATAAAAATTTGATATTTAATTAGTTTCCACATATTGGTTTTATTACTGAGAGTTAAAATGTTAATTTTGATTATTTTAAAAAGTTAGAAGAGTCGATGAAATAAATAGTTAGAGACGTTTAAGCAACAGTAATGGTTTGAGGCTTTGTTGCTGTTGCAACGAAAGTTTCTAATTATTTTAAAGTGTTGATTTCTTAGTAACTAATTATTTTGTAATGTATATTTATTTTTATTAATTATTGATTTGAATAATTGTAAGCGAATACCCATGATAATGTATAGGAATATTTTGTCATCACAATAGGTAAAATTAGTGGTTAATTGAGAAACCACAGGTAGAAGATAACCCTCCTATCTTCTAGGTGAGAGCAGATAATCGTCCTGTCGAGTCAGCGAGCGCCGTCGTTGAGCAGATAACCGCCCGATCGAGTCAGCGAGCGCCGTCGTTGAGCAGATAACCGCCCGATCGAGTCAGCGAGCGCCGTCGTTGAGTAGAAACCAGCCCGATCGAGTCAGCGAGCGCTCTCGTTGAGCAGATACCAGCCATATCGAGTCAGCGAGCGCTCTCGTTGAACAGATACCAGCCCGATCGAGTCAGCGAGCGCTCTCGTTGAGCAGATACCAGCCCGATCGAGTCAGCGAGCGCCGTCGTTGAGCGACAGCTAGAAGATAACCCGGCTTCCGGCTAAACGAGACGCATCCCTCATACCTTAAACAAGACCAACAAAAAAAGCCTGGA
>JBGYPO010000089.1:0-3717 GCA_041838435.1 Aliicoccus sp.
ACATCTTTTATAGGGAGGTTATTGTATGTCTGACATAATGATTTGCATTCCAGTCTTTCTTGGATTAACGCATCATCATTATTAGAATTATATAAATGATGATTCAACATTTTTTCCCGCTCAGTCATTTGTACCCACCTCGAATATTGTTCATAGTTAAAATTATACATCACTCCGGATGTAACTTATAATTAAAGTAGCAATTAACGAGGTGATAAAGTGAATTATATTTTTAGGAAGATGCAGACAGAAGACGCGGATAGCGTTTTAGAAATGTTTAAAGGTATTAAAGAAGAACAGATTGATATGTCGTTTGCGAAGATCACGAGTAAAGAAGAAGTTTTAAATTTTGTGGATAATCCTGCGGAATTGACTTATGTTGTAGTGTCGGAGGATGATCCGAACCGCGTGTTAAGTTTACTTAGAGGTAAACGTGATATGAAACCCGGGCGTGAGCATGCTGCGTTTTTAACAGCAGCGACACATCCTGATGTGCGCGGCGGCGGCTTAGTCGGGAATCTTGTGAAGTATTCACTTGATGAAATGAAAAAAGAAGGCGTCAATATCGCTCGTATTTATGTATACAGTGATAATACGTCATCAGTAAACGCTGTTAAGAAAATGGATTTCACTCCAGCCGGCAGTGTGCTTAGACATCACAAAAATGTTGAGACTGGTAAATATATAGATGATTTGATTTTTCATAAGATACTGGATTAGATAATTAAATATAAAATTTTTTAGAGTTTCGTTGCCGATATGATCAACATCATCGGGCGGCGCAACTCTTCTTTCATTCCTGGGACATCCATCATAGCCTCAAGTGGCGTCGGCTCGATGACATGGTTTAGTTTGAATCCGTTTGTGAGCAATGTATTGACGTACGTTGTTACTGTCCTGTGGTATTTCGTAACTGTTTCTCCAAGAAAGTTAGCAGACCGCTTCCCTTCATGAAAGTAGTTATCTACAGGAAAATGCTGAATTTCATTATTTTTATAGTGCCGGTCTTGTGAGCCGTGCGCTGTAAAAATTGGATGTTCAACTGTGAATATAAACACACCCTCTCTGTCCAGCATACGATGAATATTTTTAACAAGCTGCTGATAATCTTCTACATAATGAAATGCGAGTGAGCTTAAAATAATATCGAATGATTCATTTCTATAATCAACCGCTTCAATCGATTGTTGAATATATTCTACACGTGAAGAATCTGTCTTTTCTTTTGCGACTTCAAGCATCTTACGCGATATGTCCACACCAATGACTGAACGCGCACCTTTTTCAGCTGCATAATTACAATGCCATCCATATCCGCAACCTAAATCAAGTACTCGCTTATCTGTAAAATCAGGCAAGATTTGCTTAAGTGCTTCCCATTCTCCCGCACCCTGCAGTCCATTCTTCGATCGATTCATCTCACTATACTTATCAAAAAATGCTTGTTCATCATACTTATTTTCAGCCATGTAATTCACCTCTGTAATCTCCATAATTGTGTCTTTATTATAACATTGCCTATTTTAGTGATTACAGTCACAAGTGACGCATGACAACCGTGATACGCTAAAATCACAGAGAACGACAGGAGGTACACGCATGAAAAAATATATACATATGACTTTCCTCTTACTACTATTAACAGCTATATCCGGTGTTTGGTTACGTGCATTTGGTCTTTGGCCGAGTACAACAATGCCATATGACAACGTGCTCCATGCACACTCTCACCTTGCACTCATCGGCTGGCTATTCATCGCAGCATTTTTAATATTCCTACTTTTTTATAAAGAAGATTTTCAAGATAAAATTCATCCTAAACTTATACTCATGACGCTGATTGCCACTTCAATATTTATGTTTCTTGCATTTCTATATCAGGGGTATGGCATTTTATCGATTGCATTGTCAACGTTACACATATTCATAGAATATTGGGCCGTGGTTTATGTCTGGATCAACATTAGAAATCGAAAGATGCCAGGTGTTGCTAAACTTTTCATAATCGGCGGATTGATTGCCAATGTTGTATCATCCATTGGACCATATACGCTCGCATATCTCTCAGCAACGCAACAAACACATCTCGCACTGTTTGACGTCGCCGTCTATTTCTACCTACACTTCCAATACAACGGATGGCTCACGATGTTTTTAATTGGGATGTTTCTATTGTTCTTAGATAAAATGCATATCACTGTAAATATTCCTTTAACCAAATATTCATTCTGGATTTACTTAGTTGCATTGTTCCCCGGATTTCTGATCTCAGCATTGTGGGTTGGACTCGGGCCAATGCTAGAGGTCGTCGCATCTATTGCGAGTGTCGCGCAATGGTTCGCTGTCATTATATTCTTAATAGCATTACGCCAAGGGTTTAAACAATTATATGTACGACTGCCTCGACTGAGTTTTTACACACTCGTGTTCGCCTTGTTCTTGTTCATAATAAAAAGCACGATGGAACTCGGATTGATTTCACCGACACTTGCAGATCTTGTGAATAACACGCGAGACGTTATTATTGGATATCTACACCTTACTTTGCTCGGATTCTTGACACTGTTTGTATTCTTCATGTTTCAAAAGCTTGGTGTCATTAAAACTAGCCGATTTACATTAATAAGTTTTGGTGTATTTACAATAGGATTCTTACTAAATGAGCTTTTGTTATTTTTACGAAGTCTGGGAGATTGGACAGAGTGGTATAGTATCCCTGCTTATCCAGAGTTACTATTTGTCGCAGCAATCACGTTGTTCATTGGAGTTATTATGATCTGGATGAATGTAAAATGTACAGAGAAAAAAGGCTAAGACATATAGGGTCCTAGCCTTTTACTTAAGGTGATATTCATTTTCTTTTTCTTTGATTAATTCAGCACGCTCATCGGAGGTAAGTACTTTCCCGTATTTCTTTTTCTCGTATTCTTTGAATTGCTCGGCTTCTTCTAACCAGCGTTCTCTCATTGGCGTCGCGGATTTATTATTTTGATTGAACTTCTTACGCATAGCATTTAGTTTCTTTTGATTTTTGCTACTGATATTAATTTTCAATGAGGAGTTTCGTTCTTCATTCATACTAAAACCTCCAAATAAATAATATTTAAACCACTTATATCATCTGTTTTATTGTCTATAATTTTATAACTTGTTCTATAATCTAGCAAGAACTCTGATTCTTCCAACTCGGTAATTGAATCAATATAAGCACCTTTTGTACCTGGTGGTAAAGTTATTATTAAAAGATACTGTTGATCGTTAAGATATTCTGGAAATTCATTAGCAGTTGCGAAATGAAGTGAGGTGCTCTTAAAAGAATTAAACTTTTTAAATTCATTCGAATCTAAAACCTTTAGATACTCTATTTCAGATATACCCCTATAGACAGTTAACCAACCTTGATAGTTAAATTTCTTCAACCCTGAAGATATGTTTTTAATATGAGTTTTAACATCGACTTCATTTAAAATACCAGAATTATGATTTTCTAAGTAGTTGTTTATATCTTGATATACATAACTTGTATATAAGTTGATAGAATTATATTCATCCTCCGTAAGTTGTCCAATCCATTCTTCTACAGAGTCATTAAATAACTCTTCTTCATCACTAGATAGTCCTAAGTTTACCATGATTACCTCTAATATTATAATATGGTTAAATTATACAATAAAAAAAAGGCTATAACATAGTGTTAAAACAGCCTTTTTAAAATAA
>JBGYPO010000090.1:0-4250 GCA_041838435.1 Aliicoccus sp.
ACTTACCAATTTATCATAATAACTTGTCTCAACTTTAATTGTTGGTCATACTTAAAATAATATTAACTTACTATTTAAAGGAGGACTACCTATGCAGTACGATGTGAGCACAGCGGAAGAATACTTAAAGGTTCTTGAAGATGACTGGCGTAAAAATACGCTGCTTGAGGTTAGAAGTATGCTGTTTAAAAATGCACCTGATATTGAAGAAGGTATATCATACAAGATGCTGTGCTACCGGTTGGATGACAAAGATGTGTTCGCGCTGAATGCACAGAAGCACTACGTCAGCTTTTATGTCGGCACAATCGATAACATTCCAAACTCAGATGAGTGGCTTAAAGATTTTAATACCGGCAAAGGCTGTGTGCGTATTAAAAAATCCAACAATCTTGATGATCTGGAACGATTTATAGAAGCGGCGGTTGACCTTGAGCGTGCAAGCGGAGATACAGGGTGCTAAATTCAATCTTAGTTTTTGCACATTCTTATACAGTACCCTGAAGTATTTTTTAAAAATTATAAGTAAATTTAACTTGATACTTAGGCATAATCTTTCATCATCTCTTCAAAAGACTTTGTTCTCTTACCGTTTCTAGTCCATTCTTCATATGACCTATCTGCAATCAAAATGTCATCTTCATCTTCAAGTTTTTCAACAAGAACACCCCGTATAAACTCTGCTTTAGTTAACCCTTTACGATTCGTATACTCAGTAAGCATTGCATTCAATTCTTCGCTCAAACGAACTGAAATTTGGGAAGTCATGTAATCACCTCAGATTATAATTCGTATCATATCCATTATAAATTAACAGTAAAAATTTTCCTAATAATCACTCAACATACTGCAGTTGAAATTTAAATTGCTATTGCGCATATAAGCATTTACTTATATAGTTATATAGATTAAAAACCACAATTAAATTCGATAATATTGCTTTAATTAAAAATTAATCGACGATTAAATGAGCTGATCATGCTGCTAAACCGGAGGTCCTATTTTGTCACCCACACTAATAATGTCACTTATCATATTTATAACCACACTCGTATTCGTCATCTGGCAGCCGAGAGGATTAAACATCGGCTGGTCGGCAATGGCCGGTGCGATAGCTGCTCTGCTCACGGGTGTTGTAGGATTCAGCGAAGTTATTGAAGTCACAGAAATTGTTTGGAACGCAACGCTCACATTTGTAGCAATCATCATTATTTCTTTAATACTTGATGAGATTGGATTATTTGAATGGGCAGCATTACATATGGCCCGTCTTGCCGGTGGCAACGGTATACGTATGTTCATATACATTTGTATACTTGGTGCAGTAGTTGCCGCATTTTTTGCAAACGACGGTGCAGCACTTATACTCACACCAATTGTGATTGCAATGGTCCGCAACTTAAACTTTGAAGAAAAGATGGTCTTTCCATTTATAATAGCGAGCGGCTTCATTGCAGATACGACATCATTGCCGTTTATTATCAGTAACCTTGTTAATATTGTATCGGCTGATTTCTTTAACATTGGTTTTGTCGAGTATGCTTCAAGAATGATTATCCCGAATTTATTCTCACTGCTCGCTACGATTACAGTGCTGTTAATCTATTTTAGAAAAAGCATACCGAGACATTATGATGTATCAAAATTGAAAGTGCCGGGAGAAGCGATCCGGGATTATAGACTTTTTCATATTTCCTGGTATATTCTCGCACTTTTATTGGTTGGATACTTTGCCAGTGAGTTCATAAATGTACCTGTATCTATAATCGCTGGAGCTATTGCCCTATTTTTCGTACTGATAGGAAGACAGAGTGAAGCGGTGCCGGTCAGAAAAGTTATAAAAGATGCACCCTGGGATATCGTCGTGTTCTCACTTGGTATGTATATCATCGTATTTGGGTTGGGCAACGCCGGATTTACAACCCTGCTTGCGAACGTAATACAGACAGTTGCCGACCAGGGCCTGTTCGCTGCAACGATGGGAATGGGATTCATTGCCGCAATTTTATCGTCAATTATGAATAACATGCCGACAGTAATGATCGATGCCCTCGCCATCTCGGAGACAAACACAACAGGTGTTATAAGAGAAGCTTTGATATATGCTAATGTTGTAGGCGCAGACCTTGGACCAAAAATCACACCGATTGGATCACTCGCAACACTTGTTTGGTTACATGTGCTGGCTAAGAAAGGTGTAAAAATTTCATGGGGTACTTATTTTAAAATCGGCATCGTTTTGACACTGCCAATTCTTTTTATCACGTTGATTGGACTCTATATTACCCTTATCTTATTTTAAAGGAGCTTAAATAATGACTAGAAAAGCAATTTACTTTTTATGTACAGGAAACTCCTGCAGGAGCCAGATGGCCGAAGGATGGGCGAAGCATTCTCTGGGAGAGGAATGGGAAGTCAGAAGTGCCGGGATTGAGACACATGGACTAAACCCTAAAGCAGTGGCAGTGATGAAGGAAATAGGCATAGATATTTCAAAGCAGAAATCAGAAACCATTGACCGTGAATTTTTGAATCAAGCGACACTGGCAGTAACACTATGTGCTGATGCCGAAGACCGATGTCCTGTGACACCACCCCATGTAAAACGTGCACATTGGGGATTTGATGACCCGGCAAAAGCAACAGGCAGTGATGAGGAAATCTGGTCAGAGTTCCAGCGCGTACGGGATGAGATCGGTACGCGCATTAAACAGTTTAGTGAGACTGGCGAATAGGACACTTGCCTATATTAACAGGCTCTTATAGAGTGACAGGTTAAATATAGTCTAGCTGAATAGACTGGGAGTTTAGCAAATTAAATTTCTAAACTTCCTCATTTTCATCTATATTAAACAGTCTCTTAAACTCATCAAAGTTATAGGGGTATGCATTAACCCCATGTTTACTCACTGGTTTAATATCATTGTTATATTCAATTTCAAGTTCCCACGCTGTTCCATCCCTTATTGATAAACCGAATCTTTCTAAATCATAACCGCTTCGCCATTCACCAATACAAATTCTTTTCAGTTCATTTCTAAATGAATCAACTGTATACGGCAAATTATCCATGTCTTTTAATATAAGAGATTTTTCGACTTCATTTCTCATTTCATAACTATAGGCCTTCAGCTCATCTGAGATCTCGATAGTGTATGTGGTATGGCCTTGGAAGAAGCCACCAATTGTAAATGAAATTTTGTTAATATGAACAATGTTCTCTTGAAACTTTAACGCCTTCTTTTCAGCGTTAGATGGCTCATAAATACCTCCAGCCTCTTTGTATGCAAGCTTTGCCATATTCAGATACTCACGTGACATGTGAATTCTCATAAGGTCACCTGGCGTTATAATTAGCCTATCACTATAATCCGGATGCTCCATCTTATATTTCAGCCTGCTTATTTCTCTCTTTAAATCTTTGATAACGCTCATAATTTCTTCCTTCGTTTTTCCCTTAACATATGTTTCATAGTAACTCTCTGGACTAATCATCATGATAAAAACCCCTCACTGAGTTATTAAACTAAAGAGCAATCCAATATCTATTCACTATGTTCCCATCGACTTCTAAACTGTTTTCATATATACCACCATTAGATAGAATAATTTTCTGACTCGCTAAGTTTCTTTCGTAACATGTTATTAATACTTTATCGATATTTAAGTTTTGCAGTAGATTAGATTTAGTATTAATTACATTTTATATTGTAGAGTGCAGTCTTTCAATTAGATGTTAATTATTTACTATTTTTATCTACAACGACATGTTCAAATTTTTCCACATCAACCGTTACATCGAATGCCAATCCGAACCCTACAACATAACGCCCTTCTTCTGGTCTTAATTCAAACAATGAAAAATCGAGTCTTCTCAATAATTTCATTGTACTTTCGCAGAATGATTCATCGAATAATCTAAATATATCTTCATGACCCTTATTACCAAGGTTACGCGGTGTACAAGAAAAACGCACTCGTTCTGTCGCAAACTTATTCTTAGTCTCAGACTCATCCGCGTGAATGAGCACATCGATGTAATCACTATTTTCAGCTAGTTTAAAATGTTCAGCTATACGACTTATATAGATATAGAACTTATTATCTTTAGTGATAATAGGGGTTATGCTGCTAAATGGCTTACCGTCTTCATCTACAAAACTTAAAACAGCTGTATGTCTTCTATTTAAAAAATTCTGATACATTGCTTTATACTTTTCTAAATCAATTTCTTTCCTCAATACTAACCC
>JBGYPO010000091.1:0-18863 GCA_041838435.1 Aliicoccus sp.
ATCATACGGATTTTGGAGTCTCTGTGGAACGCCGAATGTTGTTTCGCGTTCCCCATACGGATTTTGTAGTCTCTGTGGAACGGCGAATGTTGTTCCGCGTTCCCCATACGGATTTTGGAGTCTCTGTGGAACGGCGAATGTTGTTTCGCGTTCCCCATACGGATTTTGTAGTATCTGTGGAACGCCGAATGTTGTTTCGCGTTCCCCATACGGATTTTGGAGTCTCTGTGGAACGCCGATTGTTGTTCCGCGTTCCCCATACGGATTTTGGAGTCTCTGTGGAACGCCGAATTTTGTTTTGTGTTCCACATAGCAGTTTTTTCAGACGCTGCGTGACACTTTTTGGCTCCAGGTGTTCCCCAGAGCATGTTTGAAAGCTCTGAGGAACACCCTTGGTCGCGTTTAGCCACAACTCAACGTTTTCAAGCATAGTTGTGGCGACTAGATACGCGTTTAGCCACAACTCAATGTTTTCAAGCATAGTTGTGGCGACTAGATACGCGTTTAGCCACAACTCAATGTTTTCAAGCATAGTTGTGGCGACTTTGAATTAGTTTAGCCACAACTCAATGTTTTCAAGCATAGTTGTGGCGACTTTGAATTAGTTTAGCCACAACTCAACATGTTCATAAATAGTTGTGGCGACTTCCAACCCCACCTAATCTATAACGGCAAACACAAAAAAGAGCCCACATTTGGGCTCTTTTACAATTCCATTATTCATACAACGGTTGCCAGACTAAGAACTTAGTTTCTGGTGCGTCGAAATTGTAATGTGATTTCAAAACTTCAATAGAGTAGTTAGCGTTGAGATCATGGTTAGACTTAAAGCGCCACTTCCTATAAATATACTTATAGACCTCAGGAATGGCAGTGGCAACAGGTCCGTCACCTTCGAAAATAACATACTGACTTGATTCTGTGTATGTCTCGTCAAAAGGAGATTCGAAAGTCGATGATACGCCGACGAATAATTCCATCATGCCGTCAATATATCGTTCGTAGAGTATTAATCCTTTAACTTCTCCGTTGTTGTATTCTAAAATTTCATCAATCAGATCATGCTTCTCAAGTTCTCTCAATAACCATGCCTTATTCTCTGCAGTGTAATCCTCTAAAGTAAATCGCTCGAACACACCAACCATCCGAAAGCTTGGTACGTAGCGTGTTGATGATGGTAAGTTTGGCTTATCAGTCGGTACAATCTCAAAGGAAATGCTGTTGGTCACATCCAATGAACGGTAATGCTTCTCGACATCATAGGCGGATATACCGAACTCCATCTGAAATATCTTTTTAAAATGGTCGACGTCTCTATAGCCGTAATATTTAATGATATCCACCATGCGGCGGTGGCCTTCATATAATTCATAAGCAATTTCTGATAAACGTCGTTTTGTTTGATATTCGAGTGGTGACGTCCCAACCAGGGAAGTAAATATTGTATTGAATGATTTGTGTTCAACGCCCATTGCTTTTAATTCTTGATCAAAGTCAATCTCTTCACGTAAATTATCTTCGATAAACACGATGAACTTTTCTATAAATTTTACAGTTTCCATATAACCCTCTCTTTATACATCCCACCACTTGAAACCATTTTTAGATACAAGCAGTTGACTCTTAACGGGTCCGAGTGAGCCCGAACGGTAGTTAGGAAATGGTGCGATGTCACGTTCCCAAGTGTTAATCACAGGGTCTACAATATTCCACGCGAGCAGCAGCTCATCTAAATGTGTGAAGTTTGTTGAATCCCCATTTAAACAATCATATATTAAATTTTCATAGGCATCAACGCTTGTCACTTGTGACTGCGGCTGTGCTGTATATGACAAGTTGATGTTCTTCGTATTATTTAAACGCGATTCATCCTTCACGTTTAAGTGTAGGGAGATGCTTTCGTCAGGCTGTATATTAATGACGAGTAAATTTTTAGCGAGCGCGTGGTGTGTGTCGTCCATGTGATACAGGTTTCTCGGCACTTCTCTAAACTCCACCACTATCTGTGTGCGCTTGTCACTCATGTTCTTACCCGTACGAACGTAAAACGGGACGCCTGCCCATCTGAAGTTATCAATATAAAGACGTGCTGCAACAAATGTCGGTGTGTTTGAATCCGGCGCGACATTTTCCTCATCACGATAGGCAACAACGGAATCAGCGTCAATCACACCTTCGTCATACTGACCGCGCACAAAATTAGACTTAATTTCTTCAGGCTTGTATTTGCGAATACTCTTAAGCACTTTCACTTTTTCTAGGCGAATATCTTCACTGTTTAATGTTGAAGGCGGCTCCATCGCAAGGAGCGAGACCATCTGCAGCATGTGATTTTGGAACATATCTCGAACGACACCGGCATTATCATAATATTCACCACGTCCAAGCACCCCGAGAGATTCTGAAGAGGTAATCTGCACATTCGAGATGTAATGATTATTCCACAGCGGTTCGAACATTGAGTTGCTGAAGCGAATAACCTCGATGTTTTGCACCATTTCTTTTCCTAAATAATGGTCAATACGGTAGATTTCAGATTCATCAAACGACTGACTGATTGCTTCGCTTAACAGTTCTGCGCTCTCCGCATCTTTCCCAAATGGCTTTTCTATAATCAGACGCTTAAAACCAGACGTCTCAAGCAATTGTGACAGCCTCAATTGCGCACTCACAAGACTGAACGTTGACGGCGGCAGCGCAAAGTAGAATAAGCGATTACCTAAAGTCTCATATTCATGTTCGAGTTCATTTAACACTTGATTTAAACGCACATAATCATCTAAATTATCATTGCTTACTTTCTGATAAAATACACGTGATAAAAATTCATCAAGCCTGTCATATGACGTAATTTTATCGTGTTGGTAGATGGAAGTTTTAATGATCTCTTTAAACTGCTCATTTGCGATATCTTGTCTGCCGATTGGCATAAATACAAATTGCTCACTTAATGCACCTTCTTGAAACAGGTGAAATATTGAAGGGATTAATTTACGTTTTGATAAATCTCCCGTTGAGCCAAATAAAAGTATAGTGGATGGGATATGCTTCTCTGTCATCTTGTTCTTCCTTTATATAAGTTATATTAATTATTTCATTAGATATCCAAAAAAACAATAGATTGATATATGCTATAATGACTTAACTTTAAAACTGAGGATGGTGACCAATTGAAACTTCATATTTTAGGATCCGGTGCAGGATTACCATCAAAAGAGCGTCATACACAATGCATAATTTTAGATTGTGTTGAAGAGGTTAACGGCTATTATTGTATCGATGCATGTGAAGGGATGCAACATCAACTCTTACACACAAACATAAAGCCGGGAAAGATTCAGCATATGTTCATCACACATCTGCATGGTGATCACATATATGGATTGCCTGGATTTTTATCGTCTCGGGATCATTTAGGCGGCAGGGGCGTCCCACTCACAATATATGGTCCAAAAGGACTCGCTGCCTGGATTGAAATGACGATTGAAACATCAAACTCGCACTTGTCATATCCACTTGAGATCATTGAAGTCGCACCATACGATACGTTTGAAATTAATCAAATGACAATCACAGTCATTCCAATGATACATAACATTGAATGCTACGGATATATATTTAAAGAAGACGATAGGGTAGGCGAGCTCGGCGTCGATAAGCTGCAGGCGATTGGACTCGAGCCGGGCCCGCTCTATAGAGAGATAAAGGCAAGCGACACATTTACGCACGATGATAAAACATATCAGACCTCTGACTTTCTAGGTCCAATCAAGCGCGGTCGTAAAGTTGTCATTCATGGTGATACTGAAGTGATTAATGACGCGCGCTACAAAGAATTAATCGATAACGCTGACCTGATTGCACACGAGAGTACGTATCTTGACGGTGAACAAGAAAAAGCACACCACCATCACCATTCAGAAATATCAGATGTGCTGTCAAACCTAGAAGACATTAATTATAAACAGCTGCTGATCACACATATCAGCAATCGCTATGATTATGATCAGCTGCAGGAATTACAGGAAAAACATAAGGATAACTGTTTATTCGCATACGATTTTCAAACAGTTACCATCCCGCGTAGTCCCGAATAAATGCTTCCACTTTCTTTTTATATGATTTAGGATTTCTGTTAAAACTTTCAACGTGGCCGCCACGATCAGGATACCAAGCGTCTTTGGGTCCTTTTTTTAATTCATATAACCGCTCAGTCTGATCTACAGAAATAAATTTATCATTTTTCGAATGGATAAACAGAATCGGCTGCTTAATTGTGCTGATGACAGATTCCGGGTTGACCGCGAATACTGAAAACTTACTGCGGAAATGGAAGATAACGTTTGCTACTTTTAATACGATTGGTGCTAAAAATCGTGATTTCTGTCTAAATATATTCATCAACTGATTTTCAAATGTATTAAATGAGGCGTTTGAAATATAAAATTCCGCACGATTTTTAAGTTCTCCAGCGTACAGCAACATCGTCGCCGCGCCCATAGATTCACCATGGACACCCACGCGAATATCTTTACCTGCACTGTACTCATCTATTAAATAATCAATGACAGATTCTAAATCAAACTTCTCATAGTAACCATACGTAGAGTCAGGTCCACCGCTCTCACCATGACGCCTCGCGTCAAAGATCACACAGTTGTAACCGAGGTCAACGAACAGATTTACGTACTTCACCATACTGATTTTATTTTCAGTTACACCATGACAGATAACGACCCATTTGTCTGTATCATTCGGTTTTATAAATAGTGTATTTAACTTATAACCGAATTTTGAATCAATCGCCACGGCATCCTGTGGCAACTTTTTAAATGCATCGACATCCAATCGCTTCGCACGCGTCTCACGTCGTATAATCACTTCCACGTCTCTTAATTTAAAAAACAATATCTGCTGCGTGACGTAATAACTTAAACCGACAATACCAATAAAAGCGGCTGATAATAAAGCACTGATAAAATAAGCAAATTTTCTCATCGACGATGTTCCTCATATGTAATAATATTTAAATCATTGTAAATTGACTGCATCTCTTCAGCCGTCAATTTCGGACGCTTAGTAAATGCATTTATATTCTCTTTAAGCTGAGATAAAGAACTGACGCCATTCACAATTACCGCATTATTGTACGCAAGAAACGCGTAAGATAATTCTGTTAAACTGCCATATTTGTCAGTTAGTTTTTCAAGCTGTTCAACGAGCGATGCCGCTGATATACCAAGTACACCATCTTTATGTTTTGATTCAAGCACTGACTTATAATTGTCAGTGAGCAACCCCTGCATCAACGGGCCGCGTGCTAACAACACCATATCTTTCGGTAATGTCTCAAGCGTTTCGGTGGGTCTATTATCAATGAGGTTAAATTGGCTCATCAATGTGTTGATGTTGCTGTGCTTCAAATAATAATCAATCACATTTAGACGAATGGAAGATATACCATAGCTCTTAACGACACCTTCTTGTTGCAAATCTTCAAATGCCTGAATCGTTTCATCCTTATTATCTTCAATCGTACCGCCGTGCAACTGGTACAAATCAATTTCTTTTACATTTAACCGGTAGATAGAATCTTTCACGCTCTGTTTAATGTGCGATGCACTCGGATTCCAGCCAAGCGGCTGCTTCGTCTCTTTATCAAACGAATTTCCAACCTTTGTACCCACAGTAAAATTATATTGAGAACGATATTTTGCTAAAATGGTACCAAGGACATATTCGTTTTCACCAAACTGATAAAAATCAGCAGTATCGAAATAATTGACGCCATGTGCTAATGCATATTCGATGATTGCCTCAACGTCATTCGGTTTATCAAGAGGCAGGTTCATGCAGCCAAGTGAAAATTGTGAAAAACGTTGTCCGTCTTTTGAAATAATGTTGTGCATTTTTATCCTCCTTTAAATATCATAGATAGTATATCAACTGAACACAGATAATTAAATCATCAACACTTAGAACAATAAAAATATTATGTAAACGAGGGTATTTATGAGTAATTTACGAGAAACATTAGTTAAAAGAAATAGAGTATTTGAAGGTAAGGTCATTACGGTTGAAGAGAACACTGTCGAGCTGCCGAATGGGAATGCAGCCACGCGAGAGGTTGTTTATCACAAGGGTGCTGTGTGCGTGATTGCAATCGAGGGCGGCTATATGTACTTTGTGAAACAATTTCGCTTCGCACCAGACGAGATACTGCTTGAGATTCCAGCCGGTAAGATTGAAGTAGGCGAGGCACCTGAAGTCACTGTAGAAAAGGAACTCAAAGAAGAAATCGGCGGGGTGGCGCGTGACATTAAGAAACTATATGAGTTCTTTGTATCCCCGGGGTTCTCGAATGAACTGGTGTATCTATATGAAGCGACGGATATTACGCTTGAAGCACAGGCGCTTGAAGACGATGAATTCTTAGAACTTGAGAAAATTCATGTGAGTAAACTCTCGGAGCTGCTTAAGTCAGGACGCGTGCGTGATGCTAAGACAATTGTTGCAATTCAACATGTGCTCATGCATCATTCGTGAAATGTTAATGCTTGTGGTAATCTGTTATAATTATTATGAAAAATTCTTAGAAGCAGGTGTAAGCATATGGAAGAACGAATTCAGTCAATCAAACAAGCATTGCAAGAAGCTAAATATAAACTTACACCTCAGCGTGAGATCACAGCGCGTGTGCTTTTAGAAAATGAGGCTGAACATCTAAGTGCTGAAAATGTATTTATGAAAGTTAAAGAAAAGTACCCGGATATTGGACTTGCTACTGTGTACCGGACACTTGAACTACTCAGTGAACTTCGGATCGTCGAGAAAATCCATTTTGGTGATGGCGTCAGTCGCTACGACTTATACAAAGAAGGTTCAGAACACTTTCATCACCACCTTGTGTGTTCGAATTGTGGGTTTGTTGAGGAAATTGAGGAGTACTTACTGATAGAAGTGGAAGAAAAAATCCGTAAAGAATATCATTTTGAAATTACAGATAATAAGTTAATATTTAATGGGATATGCAGGCGCTGTCAAGAGCTGCGTGATTCGCTATGATTACAGATGCGCACATTGATGAGTACATACTATTCCTCACAGTGGAGAAGGGTCTGAGCCGAACGACGATAGAAGCGTATCATACAGATCTCAGACAGTATCAGGCATTCATAGAATCCGAAACGCTGCCCGATATTAATGACATCCACACAGACACGATTATTAAATTTTTAAAACTGCTTACGGATGAGGGTAAAAGTACGAAAACAATCAGTCGCATGCAGTCGACGATAAAAAACTTCCATCAATTTTTAGTCGCAGAACGTGAGATGACACATAATCCAACCGTCAAACTCACATCGATTAAACAAGAGAAACTCATCCCTGAATACTTAACAGTGAATGAAATGAACAAGCTCCTGGAAACACCGGATACAACCGCAAGCGGTGTCCGTGACAAACTGATTATGGAAGTGCTGTATGCATGCGGTTTGCGCGTAACTGAACTCGTTGAATTATCACTTGACGATTTAAACTTAGACATGGGTTTTATCCGGGTGAGAGGTAAGGGGAATAAGGAGCGCATTGTGCCCGTGACGGATTTTGTCAGCCGCATGATTGAAGACTACATTAGAAGCACAAGGCTTAATTTGTTAAAAGATATCAATACAGACCAGTTATTTTTAACAAACCGCGGGCGTGGTTTTACACGTCAGGGTTTATGGAAGATGATAAAAAAATACGCGCTGTTAAGCGGGATTCACAAAACGATAACACCGCATACATTTAGACACTCGTTTGCAACGCATTTAATTGAGAACGGTGCAGATTTGAGAGCAGTGCAGGAACTGCTTGGACACACGGATATTAATACGACCCAAATTTATACGCAGATCTCGAACGTTAAGATTCGGGAAATGTATAAGACGTATCATCCGAGAAATTAACTATAAGTTGGAGGTTCACAGATGTTTAAACGCATACATCTCGTCGTTTTAGATTCAGTCGGTATCGGTGCGCAGCATGATGCAGACGAATTTGGAGACGCGGGTGCACATACATTAAAACATACATTAGAAAAATACCCGGTTGAGCTGCCGAACCTGGGAGCGCTTGGACTCGGTTGCATTGACGATTTACCAGGCGTTGAATGTGCGCATTCACCCGGCGCTTTTTACAGCAGGATGGGAGAGTCGTCAAACGGTAAAGATACGATGACAGGACACTGGGAGCTTGCTGGACTGAATATAAGTGAAGCATTTAAGACATACCCGGACGGATTCCCGGATGTGCTGATTAAGAAAATTGAAGCACACACAGGTCGAAAAGTTGTTGGAAATAAACCGGCAAGTGGTACCGAGATTATTAAAGAGTATGGAGAACACCAAATTGCTTCTGGTGATTTAATTATCTATACATCAAATGACCCAGTGCTGCAAATTGCTGCACACGAAGCAGTCATTCCACCAGAAGAATTATATGAAATTTGCGAATATGTGCGCGCGTTGACAATGGATCCGGAGTTCATTGTCGGCCGAGTTATTGCACGACCTTATATCGGTGAGAGCAGGGAAAGTTTCGAACGCACACCAAACCGTAAAGATTATGCATTATCACCACCTGAACCGACAGTGCTGGACGCATTAAAAGACGGCGGGCATGACGTGATAGGCATTGGTAAAATCAATGACATTTTTAATACACAAGGCATCACGGATTACGTGACGACGAAAAGTAACGATGACGGTGTGAACAAGTTGTTAGAAGTCATGCAAAGAGACTTTAGTGGTTTATCGTTTTTAAACCTCGTCGACTTTGATGCACTGTACGGACACCGCCGTGACCCGAAAGGCTACAGCTTAGCGCTGCATGGATTCGACAAACGCTTACCGGAAATTATTGGGCAGTTACGAGATGACGACTTACTGATAATAACGGCAGATCACGGGAATGACCCGACATTTGAGGGGACGGACCATACGAGAGAATACGTGCCATTGTTAGTGACGTCAGGACGTAAGCTCGGATTTAGAGCACTTCCTGACAGCAAAACATTTAGTGACGTTGCTGCAACAATTGCTGAGAACTTTAAGTTAGATTACAAGACACACGGAATAAGTAAGTTATTGGAGATTACACATGAAGAAAAATAAATCAGCCGTATTTTTATTAATCCTTATATTTGCCCTCGGTTGGGGCGTCGTTTATTGGTTGTTTGTCGTATAGGGAGTAGGGCGTGACTTTACGTTCTCTCTCATAGAGCTGCTAAACGCTTTACCTTCTCTATGGCGGTTCCATAGACAGCCTATCGTATAATGGAGGATTCTCCGCTACCCGATAAAACCAATCGAAAAGCGCAAAAAATTAAGGCTGCTGAATAGTCGTCATGACTTTTTCAGCAGCCTCGTGTTTTTTCTAAGAGTTGTCATTAAGTTCATTCAATCGTTCACGTCTCGCTTTATCTCTAGCCGCAATGACTGCGCTGCGGTCCCGGGTCAAATGTTTGTGAATGATGCTCTCGTCCGTAATCAAATGACTCTCTAAATACGCGTCGAACGCCGAGCCACTCATCTCAACATCATGCATCGTGCGCAGAATCTTGCGCATGTTGCTGTTCAGCGGGAAGCGGGGTGGGGTGAAGGCTGCTTCATTCCGAATTGACTCAGCTCGAGATTCTAAAAACGCAGGCAGTTCATCTGTCAAGCCGATATCTTCAGCATTATAGTCATGCAGCTCGAGTAAACGGCGCGCCTTACGATAGCACTTCAAAGCACCTTTAAAGTTGCCGCGGCGATAATGATATTCGCCTGTTGAGACTTGAATCAGGAAAACTTCCACATCATGCTTCTGGAAACTGTCTTTTGATTTCCAGTATTCCTCAGCAATTTCATGGCATTCAAAGTAATCTTGCTTTATAATTAATTCATTGTAAAAAGCCGTCAAATAGCGATGTTCCAATCCAATACCTCCCATATGAAACGTGGTGTAATTATGTCAGAATATAAAGTGCGGCTCGATGTCTTCGAGGGTCCACTTGATTTATTACTTTATTTGATAAAAGAACTCGAAATTGATATTTATGATATTCCTATGAAAGTACTCTCAGAACAATACATGGAATATATCGGCGCCATGAAAGCACTCGAGATAAATGTAGCGAGCGAATATTTATTAATGGCGAGTGAATTATTAAAGATTAAAAGTAAGATGCTGCTTCCTGAACCAGCTTATATTGATGATGAAGATCCAAGAGAGATGTTGGTTGAACAGCTGCTTGAATATCAGAATTACAAAATATACGCTGAAGAGCTGGAAATATTAATGCATCATCAACATAAAATTATTACAAAAGTGCCACAACAAATGCAAGAAATCGATATAGAGCATACACCGCTCTACGTTGATTTGTTAGATTTAGTTGAAGCGTTTAACAAAGTGGAGAGGCGTATCAAGATGGCTGAAGAATCAACGTTTGTCATTGTCCGTGAACGAATGAGTCATGAAGCGGCTACAGAATTTTTAAACATACAATTTAAACAGCAATCTAAAATTACATTAGATGAACTATTTTCTACACTGCCCACGCGTCACCAAATTGTGAGTGTGTTTGTTGTTGTGCTTGAAGATATTAAGAACCGCTTAATTACATTGCACAGAGATCCGTCACAATCAATTCTCTTAGAGAGGTCAGCATGATGGAAAAAATTGATATTATAGAAGGATTGCTATACATCGCAGGCGATGCAGGATTACACACACGCACACTGATTGACAATGTCCCGATTACTGAGACAGAACTCGATGTGTTAATAGGAGGATATAATAAACCACACTTTCAAATTAGAAGGTACGGAGACAAGTACTTTTTACAAACCACAGAAGCGTTAGAAGCATATCATTTTGATATAGTTAAACGTGAAGGCAAGTCAAGACTCTCACAAGCTTCACTTGAAGTCTTGGCAATTGTTGCATACAACCAGCCAGTCAGTCGCGCGGATATAGAACAATTGCGCGGTGTAAATTCTGATGGTCCACTACAGACACTTGAGGCACGACATTTAATACAAAAAAAAGAAGTCAAAGATGCGCGCTACTTTCACTTTATGACGACGGATTACTTTTTAGAGGCATTTGGTTTAGAAACGATAGACCATCTGCCAAAACAAACGTCGCAGAATGAAGAAGAAGTAGAGCTGTTTTTTGAGAAATTAAAGGATGAATCATAATGGAAAGATTACAAAAAGTTATTGCACAAAGTGGTGTTGCGTCAAGACGTAAAGCTGAGCAACTGATGAAAGACGGTTTAGTTAAAGTTAACGGTGAAACGGTCACTGAGATGGGTACAAAAGTCAGCAGCAAAGACATCGTTGAAGTTGAAGGCGTGCCGCTGACAAAAGAAGAGAAAGTTTATATTTTATATTATAAACCACAAGGTGAAATATCATCTGTTGGAGATGACCGCAAGCGCCCGAGTGTGACGGATACGTTCTCCAGGTTTGATGAACGCATTTATCCTGTAGGTCGTTTAGATTATGACACGTCAGGCGTGCTGCTTATGACAAATGATGGAGACTTTACTCAGCTGATGACACACCCAAAGTACGAAGTTGAAAAGACTTATCGCGTAAAAATAGATGGCATACTAAAACGTAACCAACAGCGTGACTTTATGCGTGGTATTAAACTTGAAGATGGAATGACCGCGCCTTGTCACTTACGCGTTGTGCGTGATCGTAACGATAAAAATATGATTCTTGATGTGACACTGCACGAGGGACGCAACAGACAGGTCAGAAGAATGTTTGAACATTTTGATTTAAATGTGGTCAAGTTAACACGTACGAGTTTTGATTTCCTGACATTGCACGGATTATCAGAAGGTGAGTATCGTTTTATCAAGCCGCACGAAGTAAAAAAACTCATTCATAACACCACACAGGAGTAATTGTCAAAATACTGTCAAATCGTTTTGGCATATTCAATGATATAATTTGAGTTAAATGATAATAAAGGTGATATAGATGAAAAAAGGAACGAGAAAAATTGTTAGAATCAGTACGCTCGTAATTATAACGGCCCTGGTCGGCGTTACGCTGTACTTTAATTTAAGCAACCCGGCACAAATTGTTGAAGCGGGGGATAATTATATAGATTTTGAATTGGAAACGCTCGACGGTGATGTTGTCAGAGTATCCGATTTACTTGAAGATCAGGGCGTTATTTTAAATTTCTGGGGCACATGGTGTAAGCCGTGCCGTGAAGAGATGCCTGACTTAAATGATTTATATAATGAATATGACCGGGATGTTGAAATTATTGCGGTCAACGTCAGAGAAAGCAATCAGCAGATCAATCAATTTTTGAACAGCCTGCCGGAGGAACTTGATTTTGTTATTGCGCTCGACCGCGACCGTGATGTTACTAAAGCATATAATATCGGTCCGATGCCTACGACAATCGCCATAAATCGAGATGGTGTTATTATGAAAAAGCAGGAGACTCAGTTATCACGGGAAGATATCGTGTCATTTATTGAGCTCGCTCAGGAGTAATTTCTGAAACCGAAGGGGACAATTGCAAATGGCTTTAAAAGAGATAAAATGTAGTGCATGTCAACATGTCAACCCGCCGGGCACCCAGTTGTGTCAGTCGTGTGGTAAGTTGATTGATGAAAACTACGATAAGAAAAAAATTAAAGATGTCATGCGCTATGATGGTTCGGCTGTACGTTCAAAAGTACGCTCGCAATCGCTGTATGACAAAATATGGATATTCTTTACATCGATTCGCAATGGTGTCATCATTATTGCGCTCATTATGATTGCTGCTGCAATAGGTACAATATTCCCGCAGGAGTATTTCATACCAATCGGTGCGAATGCAGAAGAATATTATCAGGAAAATTATGGCTCACTCGGATATTTATATTATCAACTCGGCTTTCATAATTTATACTCATCCTGGTGGTTTTTAATACTGAACGGTATGCTCGCACTCTCAATTATTGCAGCGAGTATCGACCGCGGTGTACCGCTGTTTAAAACATTATATAAGCAGCGTGCAAAAAAACATGACAGTTTCTTTAAGCGTCAGCGTCTGTCTCAAATTAATGATGATACATTAGACGATGCAGTATTTAAGGGTATCGTCAGCCAATTTAAAAAGCAGCGCTATTCTGTTAAAGAAGACAATGGTCACTACTTATTCGAAAAGGGCCGTTTCTCGAGATGGGGTCCATATATTAACCATACCGGACTAATCCTTATCTTATTCGGAAGCATGCTGCGCTTCTTCCCGGATATGTATGTGGATGAAATCATCTATGTAACTGAAGGGGAAACAATTGCAATTCCGACTATGAATAATGAGTATTACATAGAGAATCACAGATTTATTGTTGAAAATTATGATGCAGATGAGAATGAAGTGTTCTCTGACGCACTGATGAATGCTGTTGTGACAGAAAATTTCCAAACGGATGTAACGATATATATAAATAACAACCAGGGTGTAGTCGGGTCACAGCCGGATTTGGAAAAAGTGGATGACTACAGCATACGCGTCAATCATCCGTATCGCTTTAACGGCTATGAAATTTTCCAGTCAAGCTTTGATTCTTCCCAGCTCGGTTCCATGACGTTCTTTCTTGAAGACGCTTCAGGCGAACAGGTGGGGGAGCCGTTTGAAATCGATTTAAATACGCCGGATGAGCTTTATGCAGTCAATGATGACATTGAAGTCAGCATGCGTGCGTATTCACCGGACTTCCTGGAAATAGATGACCAGGGGGCGCTCGTGTCGGCAACACCGGTATCGAGAAATCCTGCATTTGTCTTTGAAGTAAGAGAAGGGGATGCAGCGCCTGAACGCAGTTTTATCCGGATAATGGGCAGCACGCCGATTACACAGGATAATGAATACAGCATTCGTTTCCTCGAAGCTGAAGAACAGGTTGCCTCTGTGCTGACGCTGAAGCGCGATGTAACGATGCCGCTCTTTGCGGTAGGATTTGTTATTTTTCTGATCGGCCTGTCTATTGGTTCGTATATCAATCACCGCCGTGTATGGATGACAAATGATAAGCAGTTTAAATTAGCTGCACATACAAACAAGAACTACTTTGGTTTAAGAAAAGAAATCAATAAAATCTTAGACTCACACAGCCTGGACCCTGTTGAAGATACATTTGAAATAGAAACACGGAAGACAGAAAAAGATAAGGAGTCTTAACTATGCAAACAGAACTTATATCAATAAGCAGCACCCTGCTGTATTCAGCATTTATATTGCTTATCATTGCACTCATTCCAATTGCGATGAGTGTAAGATCCAATAAAAATCGTGCATGGAAGATAGGATTCGTCATGGTTATCGCAGCATTCGTCCTACAGCTCGGCTATATAATTACACGCTGGATTGGCCAGGGGCATGCACCGGTATCAAACATGTATGAGTTTATTGTAATTTTCGCAATCATGATACTCGGCGGCTTTATCCTGACGTATTCATACTTTAAAACACGTACGCTTGCACTGTTTACAATACCTGTCGTTCTGCTTCTGATTGCGTACGGCAGCATGTTTACACGTGAAGCGGCGCCGCTTATTCCAGCATTGCAGAGTAACTGGCTCGCAATTCACGTCATTACTGTCACTATATCGTACGGTATATTGGCGATGAGTGCCGTTGCAGGATTCATCTATTTACTGAAAGTGATTGAACCCGCTGAGAAAACAAAGCGTGCATTCGCACTTGAAGCGCTGATGAGCGGTGTTGTTATCGTCATCACATTTATTTTGATGTCGATAGTAATGAACGGCATCGGTTATCAGGATGATTATTACTATATCGATCGGCAGGGGAATGCACAGATTGCCGAATATAATTTACCGGCACTTGTCGTGTTTGAAGATGCGATTCCGGTTGAGAACGTAGGAGAAAATAACTACGAACCGACTGAACATGCGTTTACCGGGGTTGAACTCCCGCCGGTCATCAGCTCACAGTCGTTAAATACGGTTATATGGTCAATCGTTGTCGGATTAATCGTTTACGGTATAATTAGACTGGTGATAAGAAAACGTATCATAACGTTAATCAGACCATGGACACAAAAAGCAAACCTGGAACTGATGGATGAGATTGGCTACCGTTCAGTAATTATCGGTTTCCCGCTGTTCGCTTTAGGTGGAATTTTCTTTGCTGCAATATGGGCACAGATCGCGTGGAGCAGGTTCTGGGGCTGGGATCCGAAAGAAACCTTCGCATTTATTACGTTTATGTTCTACACGATTTTCCTGCACCTGCGTTTAAACCGCGGGTACGAAGGAGAAAAATCTGCGTGGCTTGCAATTGTCGGATTCCTGCTAATCCTGTTTAACTTAATTGCGATTAACTTGCTTGTTGCGGGCTTACACTCATACGCTTAATGAAGAGGTGAAGCAAAAATGAAACAGAGAATTCTCATCGTGGATGATGAAGAGCGTATCCGTAAATTAATACGACTCTATTTGGAACGTGAAGAAGATTATGAATTATATGAAGCTGAAAATGGACCAGATGCATTAGAACAGGCTTTGGAAATAGATTTTCACTGTATTATTCTTGACTTGATGCTGCCAGGCATGGACGGGATGGAAGTGGCGCGTGAATTACGTGAAACGAAGTCGACACCGATAATTATGCTGACAGCTAAAGGTGAAGAGAACAACCGTGTTGAAGGTTTTGAAGCTGGTGCAGATGACTATATCGTCAAACCATTCTCACCGCGTGAAGTGGTCTTGCGCGTTAAAGCGATTCTAAAACGTGCATCTGAGACAGCATTTATTAAAACAGACAGCTCAGCGAAAGACGTCATTGTGTATGATCATTTAATTATTGATAATGATGCACACAAAGTGACAGCAAATGGTGTGAAGATAAACTTAACGCCAAAAGAATATGAGTTATTACTCTTCTTAGCACGTACACCAGAGAAAGTGTTCGAGCGTGAAACGCTGCTTAAAGAAGTATGGAATTATGACTTCTATGGTGATTTAAGAACTGTTGATACGCATGTGAAACGCTTGAGAGAGAAGTTACACAAAGTGTCTCCCGAAGTGAGTCAGATGATCCAAACTGTATGGGGCATTGGCTATAAGTTTGAGGTCAATGGCGAATGAGGTTTTTTAATAGTATTGTAACGAAACTGTGGTTCACTATTATCTTAATAGTAACTACAGTTTTAGTTATATTAACACTCGTTTTGTCATTTTATTTCCGTAATTTCATGTTGAACAGTTTAGATGATGAGCTTTCAAGAGAAATGAGTCGTGTGCAGGATTTTATTTTATCAGAACATTATGTAGAGGGATGGGAAACTATCGCTTTGCTTGAAGACAATACAATCATCTATATTGATGGTCAGATGATTTCCACACAATCACAGCTCGACCGGGAGATTTTTAATGCGATTATTACCGGTGAATATGAGGGCAGTACATTTGTTGTGGATGATGTACGTGCTAATTCATATCTAGTGAAGCTGTCATCATTTGGTGATTATTTTACAGATGACGTTGCGGTAGTCATGTATCGGGACCTTGCACCTGTGAGCGATTCCTTGCGCGCCATTGTGACGATATTTATTCTTAGTGCACTCGTGTTAAATTTAATTACCACAATTTTCGCATTTTATTTAATTCATCGTATTACGTCGCCTTTAATTCGTTTAAAAGAAGCGTCGTATCAGGTGGCAAAAGAGCCTGGTTTTGTCGTGCCGATTAAGTCGAGAGATGAGCTCGGTGAATTGACGCTGGCATTTAATAAAATGAATAAGAACGTGTCGAATAGTATTGAAGCACTGACGCGTGAGAAGAACTTGAGGGAGACGATATTCCGTTCGATTAATGAAGGGATATTGTATTTTGATAAAAACCAGAATTTGTTGTATTCTAACGAATTCGGGCAGAGCATTTATGATAATAGAGAGAAGTATAAATCAGAGGCTCTGATTGAGCTGTTTGATAATGTCGCGTATTTGATTGAGCATCAGAACACCGAGGAAGGTTACATCAGTTTTGATAATGAACATTACCATGTCACGTCGATTCCTGTAACGAGTGATGCACACATTGATGGTGTTGTTATCGTGTTTAGAAATGTGACGGATGCGGTTAATATGGAAAAGTCGCGCAGTGATTTTATCTCGACAGTATCACATGAATTAAAAACGCCTATGGTTATGTTGAGTGGTTATTCAGAAGCGTTGTTAGATGAGGTTGTGACGGATCCTGAGGAAGTAAGAGAGATGATATCCATCATAAAAGATGAGTCAGACCGCATGAACCATATGGTCAACGAGTTGTTGCAGGTATCTCAACTCGAGCTTGGTAAACTATCGTTAAACATTCGTGAATATAACGTTTTTGACTTGCTGCAGCAGGTCGCAACAACGTTTAGTCGTGAATTTGAAACGCATGACTTGAACGTAGAAATTAATTCCGATAAAACGCTTATCGCTATGTTTGATTATGATAAAATGGTACAAGTATTAGTGAATCTGGTCGATAATGCAATTCGCTATACACGTGAGGGTGATGCGATCAGGTTTAACGTTGAAGTCAGGTATGACGACGTTGTCATTGTCGTTAGTGATACCGGTGCCGGCATATCAGAAGAACATCAAAAGCACTTGTTCGAACGATTTTATAAAGTGGACGAAGCACGCACCCGTGGTAAATATGGTACGGGTCTAGGCCTCTACATCGTCTCCCAAATTATTAAACAACATCACGGCACGATTGAAGTTGAAAGTGAGCTTGGTGTTGGAACGTCATTCATTATCAGACTACCAAAAGAAAGAGATGAAACACTTGAAACGTTCTAGAATTAAAACGATAACATTAGTCAGTATACTTGGAACACTCAGTTTTATATTGATGTTAATAGCAGTGCCGATCCCATTCCTGCCACCATTTTTGACGGTGGATTTATCTGATATACCTGCCTTTATAGGGTTTATTTTACTTGGGTGGATTCCAGGGATAGCTATTGTCGGATTAAAGATATTAATATATGGATTACTTGTATCAAGCGATCCCGTTGGACCGATAGCGAATTTGTTAGCGTCATTGTCCTTGTTGTTACCCGTGTACTTTGTTTATGTGAGAACGAAGAGTGTGAAGGGGATTTATCTCGGCTTCGCATTGGGTATTTTGTCTCTGATTTTAATGATGAGTTTGTTGAATTATTTCGTATTTTTACCGGCTTACGGCATGATTGTTGACCTGAGCGACATCATTGAGAATTTACGCGCAGTGATTGCGGCGAGCATTATTCCATTTAACTTGGTTAAAGGACTGATCGTTGCAGCAGTTGCGATAATTGTATATAAGAAGTTGATTCCGAAGTTGAAAGTTGTTTTGAAGTAGTAATTGGTTGAGAATTGTGAGCTGTCCGGGCTGCAGATTATTCTGTGGCTCGGATTTTTTGATGGGGTTTGATTATTTTAGGTGGCGCTGTGTGCGACCGAGGTGAAAATCCTGATTTGCCGCACGTGCAGATTCATAAAGCGTTCCCCAGCGTCTGAACAATTGTTGTGTGGAACGCGAGAAGTCAAACGGCGTTCCCCAGCGTCTGAAAAACTGATGTGTGGAACGCGAGAAGTCAAACGGCGTTCCCCAGCGTCTGAAAAACTGATGTGTGGAACGCGAGAAGTCAAACGGCGTTCCCCAGCGATTGAAAAACTGACGTGTGGAACGCGAGAAGTCAAACGGCGTTCCCCAGCGTCTGAACAATTGTTGTGTGGAACGCGAGAAGTCAAACGGCGTTCCCCAGCGTCTGAACAATTGTTGTGTGGAACGCGAGAAGTCAAACGG
>JBGYPO010000092.1:0-16941 GCA_041838435.1 Aliicoccus sp.
AAGCTAAACTAACTACTGATTTAGCTGCAAAACAAAAAGAAGTCAATGATAAGCAAAAAGAAGTCGATGATAAGCAAAAAGAAGTTAATAATAAGCAAAAAGAAATCCAAGATAAAATTGCTGAAATCAATGAAAAGAATGGTGTAATCGATGAAAAGAATAGTGATATCGCTATTAAGAATAACGAAATTGCTACATTAGAATCTGAGAAAAACACATTAACTGCTGAAAAAGAAGATTTAAAAACTCAATTAGCTGAAGCAAAATCTAATAATGAGGGTAACTCAAATTATATTGCTCACTTAGAAGGCGAACTAGAGAAAGCTAATAATACTGTTGCTGCACATGGTGGTACTACTGAATCTGCACTTGAAAAAGCAAAAACATATGTTAACGATTAATACTCGAAACATATCGTAATCCAAAACCCCACAAACACAGTGCAAACTAATTTATATAATAATTAAAAGGAGAGCGAATCATGAAGAAATTACTCGTAACTTTATCAAGTATACTTGCCGTCTTTGCGCTCTCCACTGTTGTGGTATATGGCTCAACCTGGATGAATTGGGTTGGTGACGGTCAAATTGAACAATCGTCAAATGAAGTTGCAGAAATACTTTCTATCCTTGAACAAGTGAATGAAGAAAAACTGGCAGCTGAAAGAAAAATTAATGAGATTGAAGATACGAGGCCTCCTGGTTTAAACAGACAGATAAAAGAGTTAGAAAAGCAGGTTAGTGAATTAAACTCGAATTTAAAAGCTAAAGACAAAGAGATTAGTGAATTAAAAGATGAGCTTGAGGCATTAAAATCGAATCAACAAACGAATAATCAAGTTGCGACGATGAGTTTATCTCAATCAGATGTAGATGCTGAAGATCAATCTGATGAAGAGAATGAAGCGAAAATAAATTCTTTAACTGAAGCAAATGATACTTTAGAAGTGACAGTTTCTAATTTAAGTGATGACATTGCTCAAAAAGATAAAGAGTTAGAGACTTTAACTGAATCTAATAGCTCTTTACAAACTTCTGTCGATACTTTAAATGAAAAAGTTTTAGGGTTAGAAGCAGTGGTTCTAGCTCACAGTACAACGATTACTGAACGGGATACTACGGTTGAGAGCTTAAATGCACGTATAACTAGTCTAGAAGCTGAGTTAGAGGCAGAGAGAAGCTCAAACAGTGGTAACGTCAATTATATTAATCAACTTGAACAACAACTTGAGACTGCGAATCAAAGGATTGCTGCTCTTAATGCAACGCCAGATGCTGCTGAATAAGCAAGAGCGTTCATCAATGATGAGTAGTTGTTAAAATATTTAAGCATGTCTACTGAACAATCGGTAGATATGCTTTTTATTATATAAATTAATCCACAAAAAAATACTAGAATGAATTATCATCCTAGTATTACTTATTCAGTATTTCTTCGATTTTATCTTTCATTCTCTCTGGGCTATCTTGTGGCGCTACGCGTTCAATGACAGTGCCATTTTTATCGACTAAAAACTTCGTAAAGTTCCACTTAATAGCGCCGCCGAGCACACCGCTTTGTTCTTCTTTTAAATGTTTAAACAGTGGATGCGCATCTGATCCGTTCACTTTTATAATCTCATGCATTGGGAACGAGACGCCATAGTCTCTCTGACAAGATTCTGCTGCTTCCTGGCTTGTACCTGGTTCCTGATTCATAAACTGATTGCTTGGGAATCCTAGCACGACTAATCCATCGTCTTTATATTCCTGATAAAGAGCCTCAAGCTCTTTAAATTGACCTCTCAACCCGCATTTACTTGCAGTGTTAACAATAATCATTGCTTGTCCACGGTATTCGTCTAATGGATACTTCTCTCCATTAGTAAGATTCACTTCAATATCATAAATTGACATAATTAGTCTCCTTTCTTTCTTATTATACTCTATACCCTCATAAACAGTTTAGTATCCACGACGGCCGGGTATATTTAATTATGACAATTAATATAGGGGGAGAACATTTATGAGTAAAAAAGTAGCGATTCTTATGACAAATCAAGTCGAAGATATAGAGTTTACAAGTCCAGCTGAAGCGTTAAAAGAAGCGGGATATGAATATGATGTGATTGCACCTGAGAAAGGTGAAGTTGAAGGTAAGAAGGGTGGCAAATTCGAAGTAGATTTTGCTATCGGTGATGTGAAACCTGAAGACTATGATGCTGTGTACGTCCCGGGAGGATTTTCTCCTGACTTACTCCGCGCAGATAAAGAAGGACGATTTGGGGAGTTTGCAAAACACTTTTTACAGAATGACTTGCCAACATTTGCAATTTGTCATGGGCCTCAAGTATTGATTGATACTGATCTATTAAAGGGTCGTAAGATGACATCATTCATTTCAGTCCGTAAAGACTTAGAAAATGCGGGTGCGACAGTAGTAGACGAGTCGGTCGTTATATGTGGTGGTAACTTGGTAACAAGTCGAACACCGGATGATTTAGATGACTTTAATAAAGAAATCGTTAATGTGTTGAAATAGTATAGAGTGTTTAATGGCGAGACTGTACATCGGTCTCGCTTTTTTACTATAATTATTTTACGAGAAAAGCTAACTTATTAGAGCGTTCACCGAGAATTTTATGAATGATTTTGGTAACATTGCTGTATTTTCACTTATATTTATTGAAAGTTTGTTTCCACCAATTCCTTCAGAACTCATTGATATTTATTCTTACGTGATCTATGGCATATTGATGCTGGCCCTCTTATTCGTAATATATAAGCTCATCCAACGACAAAGAAGTAACGAAGCGTAATATTTTATAAAAGATTATTATAATAGAGTAAAGGCAGGGTGTTCTATAATGGCAAAGAATAAAGATAAACGCACAGGCTCATTCTGGTATTATGTTGATGGATTCTTTGATTTATTTGTAGTTGTATTTGTTTATGGATTTCGTGCAATAAAAAGTTTAGTTGGCATGTTTTTAAGAAATTAGAGGTGTGATTTATGCGGAAAAAACAAAGAAGGATTGCTCAGTTCATGTTTGTTATAGGACTGATCATTACATATTTTTCAACGTGTCGCCCGAAACAAAATAATGTGCATTAAAGAAATCCCGTATATCTGAATCCTAAGGGCACAGATATACGGAATTTTTATTTTGTCTCTCTATATTTCCATACGTTTGTTTCTCCTGATAATTGTACCTAAGATAATCATTGATACAGAGAATAATACTACAATGCTTAATGAAGGCAGGGCATCAATAAGCATCATATCGATATCTCCATAAATCTCAGTGTAGTGATAGAGTGGCATGAACATCGCAAGTTGTCTGACACCTTCGCCGAACAATTCAAATGGTATGAATATCCCGCTTAGAAACGCCATTCCGATGATCACAAAGTTTGCAACACCATTGATAATAAACTTGTTATTTGTCATCGCATTCAATAAGTGAAGTATGGATAAACCAAGCAGTGGTATTGTCAGTGCGGCAACCAGCATGTTAGCAATCGGCACACCGTCAAGCTGATTTTGTCTTAAGATAAACGCAAATCCCAGGAATATTAATGTCATAAAAAATGTAACGATTAGCTGTGCACATATAGTTTGAACTGAATAGGATGTCGGTTTTATCGGTGAGATTTTAATGCGGTTATTAATCTCAGGTCTATTTACATCAGACATCACATTACCACCGACGATTGTGATGAGTAACAGCATCACATATCCCATAAAATTCATATAGTTTTTAAAATGCAGATAATTCGCCTGTTGTATGGTTTCACCGGTATCAAGAAGTTCAACAGATACGGAGCTGTCCATGATTTCATTCACAGAACCAGGATTTATAGTCTCGTTTGCACTGTACTCAGCGTCCAAATAACGGAAGTATTTATTCACTAGGTTTTCTAGTTGAAAGGACGCTGCAACGCGCTCGTCTACTATAATCTCAACATCTGCATTACCTTCAATAAATCGCTCTTCTAAATTCTCTTCTATAATAATGACACCGTCTGAAGTCATGACCAATATTTCTTCTTGTAATTCAGCACGGGTTTTATCGACGACTTCCACATTATTATCAACCGATAAATTCTCAATTAGACCTTGCGACACAGTGTCCTCTGAGTGATCAACAACCTGTATATCCATCGAGGACATTGAAAATTCATCTGATGCAGTCTGACTAAACATAAGGGCGATTGCAAAAAACATTCCAGTAAAAGTGAGCAATATCCACTTATAACGCCAAAAGTGCAGCAGGACTCCCTTAAAGACTGTCATATTGTTTCCCCCTTAAAAAGAAAAATGCCAGAACTACAGCGAACACGAATATACTAACCAGAAGTATTGAGGTAAATAAGTAATTATCATAATTACCCATATAGTTAATCTGATACATCGTATCAACCAGTTGACCAATTGGGTTGTACTGGTGTAACAATGGTAAATTCTCAATGATTATTTGTCTTAATTGAGGTCCGCCAAGTCCACCTGAAAAACTTAGGAATAATGTCGCAAGCACACCAATTGTCGTTTTAAATCCTTCATTAGCAAGTGGTATCACACCTAGGATTAATCCGAGTCCTGCACCGGCAATGTTTCCAAGCAATAACAATCCTAGCGTTGGCAGCAGCTGATCAAACAGTGTACCTTGATAGACAATCATTAAAAATATCAGGACTGCGCCGTTTGTGAATAGCCCGAGCAGAATAGATGCTAAGATATTTGATGTTATCATTTGAAGCTTGTTGAAAGGACTCGCGTAAAAACGTGCGCCCTCAAAACTAAGATTCGGTTGAATTTTAGTTAAAAACTCCATGACAGAAAACATCGAGTAGAATGACACCATGCCAAGTAAAGAAAAGAACATGACAATCTGTGGTTCACTTTCAAACTCTTCAGCGGTGATATATGATGTTTCGAAATCAAAATGCTGATAGTCAATATCTGATTCAATAATGTGATGTATGTCATTCACAATAGATGTGATAATGGTTTGTTGAATACCTGATGATTCAACTAGCATGTCTCCATTATTTGCAACAAACGCAGTAATCTCTTCATCCTTTAATTGTTCTCTTGCAGTTTCTTCAGACATCTCTATAGTTTCTACAAGTTCAATGTCGCTAAGAATTGTGTTGTACAACCCATCTTCTTCTACACCGACAACGATAGTGCTCAGGGAAGATTGATTCATTATATTCTGAGTTGTAAATACAAACACTGCTGCAAGTAACAATGGATAGACGAGTGTCCAAAACCAATACCCAAAGTCTCGTACATTGATTTTAATGGTAAACACAAACAGTCTCAAGAGTTCCATCAGTCTCTCAGCTCCTTACCGGTAAGCTCTAAGAATATATCACTTAGAGAAGGTTTCTCACTTGATAGCTCTGTGTACGTTAATCCCTCGCGATCTATGAATTGTAAAAACTCACTTAAACTTTGTTGTGTATTCATGAATGTGATGTAATGATTTTCCTGCTTTTTATCGACCTTGTCAGTGTGTGGATATTTCTTAAGCACAGCATCAACCTGTGCATCTGTATCAACGAACTTAATTCTCAGCGCACCTTGTGTCGATATGGATTGCTGCAGCTCTGACAATGTACCCTGCGCAATACTTTTACCATTGTCCATAATCACATGGCGGTCACACAGTGCCTCCGCCTCATCCAAGTAGTGCGTTGTATACACGATTGTTGCACCATTTGATCTCATGCGTTTAATACCTTCAATCATGAAATTTCGACTTTGTGCATCAACCGCAACGGTCGGTTCATCTAAAAATATGAGCTCGGGTTTATGAGCAATCCCACACGCGATGTTAAGTCTTCTTTTTAAACCGCCACTCAGTTGTTTTGGCATAAATTTGCGATATTTCTCAAGATCGACAAAAGCGATTGCTTCTTCTACCAGTGCTTTTCTTTCTTCTTTGTCTTTCACATATAAACCACAAAAGAAATCGATGTTCTCATATACATTTAATCGGTCAAAAATCGCCAGTTCCTGCGGCACAACGCCGATACGTTTTTTGATGTCGTTATTATTAGGGTTAACAGGTTCTCCGAACAGATAAATTTCACCATTGTCAAACGTGAGTAATGACAACATACAATTGATTGCTGTTGTCTTTCCGCAGCCATTCGGCCCCAGCAGTCCAACAATTTCATTTTCTTTCGCATTAAAAGTAAAATGGTCGAGTGCTATTACTTTTTTATAACGTTTTACGACATTGTCTACTTTTATCATTTTAAATCCTCCTTTTTATTTGACCTGTTTAAAGTATATAATGAATTTACATACATTCTAAGTGTCTAAAGTCACGGATTGACATGACAAATGTCATGAATTGGAGTGAGATTATGAGGATTTGGTCTGTTAAATTTATAATATTCATCATTATGAGTGTCATATACTATGCACTTGTTGAAGATTTTCAACTTTACATTATCTTGATTTCTTACGTAGTATTATTTGTTGTTGATATTTTTACAAGGTTTGTCCAGATACATAAATATTTAAGTATCGCTTCAGCACTGACAATAATATTACTTGGAATTCTGCATTCAGCGGAATGGTTCTATTACTTACCGTTGTTACATTTTCTACTCATCCCGATATTGAATCGCTACTTAACATACAGTCTCATCATATATATTTTACAACCAGACTATGTATTAATTGTGATAGGTATACTGAGCATACTAATTATTTATTTACTCAGTAAGATTTATGAATTGGAACATGAGAACAATCAAATCCGTGATAAATTAACGTCGGATAATTTAAAGTTAGTGGAGCAGCGCAATGCGCTCAGTCAAAATGTGGAGCGGGAAATAGAGGTTGCAAGTTTAAGCGAAAGAAACAGAATCGCAAGAGATATGCATGATGCAGTTGGACACAGTTTATCGAGTAGTTTATTGCTGATTGAATCATTGCAATACATAAACGATATCGAAAAAATTCATCCTGCCCTCACACGAGTACAAGACCGGTTAAAGACGGGTATGGATGACATCAGAGAGAGTATCCATGCGCTATACAGCACATCGTTTAATCTTGAGGGACGTTTAGAAGCGATGTTAGAAGAGATGGTCGGTTATGAGACCGAGTTGCACTATTCAATCATCTCAGAGTTGCACTATGACTTGAAATTGGATCTTTTATCAGTTGCAAAAGAATCACTGACCAACATACGTAAACATTCAAACGCAAGTAAAGTCATGCTATATATAATAGAAAACAACTCAGCTATCACATTGAAAATCACGGATAATGGGACAATTGATCATAAATCAGGCTACGGAATGGGTCAGCATTCCATGAAAGAAACAGCACAAAAATATAGTGGGATATTCAATGCCGGCATGCAGTCAGAAGGTTATATGGTATATATATCCATTAAGAAAGCGGGGAATTTAGATGAGGATTCTCATAGTGGATGATGATCCACTTGTAGTCAGTGCACTAGAAACAATTGTTGAAAGTTCAGGGCATAGTGTCGTTGGGACAGCTTCTGATGGAGGAGATGCAGTTGATTTATATATGACACATAAACCAGACGTATTAATGATGGATATACGCATGGGTGATATGAATGGCATAGAAGCTTCAAGAAAGATATTAGAAAGAGAGCCGGAAGCGAACATCCTCCTTGTAACGACGTTTAAAGATGAAGAATACATCAATGAAGCGTTAGCACTCGGAGTGAAGGGATATTTATTAAAAGATAATTATAAAGGAATCGTACCGGCATTAAATGCTGTTGCATCAGGTAATATGGTATTTGATTCTAATATAGTGAAATCCTTTAATACGGGCGATATTAAAGATAATCCTGATTTTGATGCACTGTCGACACGCGAACTCGAAATATTACAGCTTGTTGCGGAAGGTATGAACAACAAAGAGATAAGTGCGCAGTTATTTATAAGTGAGGGTACAGTGCGAAATTATATTTCGACGATGCTTTCTAAATTAAACTTAAAAGGCCGTACACAACTTGTCGTTCAGTACTATAAACATCGTCATTAGGCTATTGAAATAAATTTCATAAATCGCTATGATAGATTCTAGTATCATCATTTCGATTAGGTTCTGTAGCTCAGTCGGTAGAGCAAAGGATTGAAAATCCTTGTGTCGGCGGTTCGATTCCGTCCAGAACCACCATTTTATTCCACAGTAGCTCAGTGGTAGAGCTATCGGCTGTTAACCGATCGGTCGTAGGTTCGAGTCCTACCTGTGGAGCCATGGCCCCTTGGTCAAGCGGTTAAGACACCGCCCTTTCACGGCGGTAACACGGGTTCGAATCCCGTAGGGGTCATATTAATTCAAACAAAAGCACCAGCATCCTGGTTTCAGGGAGCTGGTGCTTTTTATTAATTGATTTGTGTAGTCTTTTGGGGAGTGGGCGTGCCGACGAGAGTCCTCGTTGACTCTTACTGTTAAACTCTACCTAAATGATGTGCATGTCCAGCTAACACATATAAAATTGCATAGCTCGCAAAATGTGATGAGTTTTGGTTCGCATCCATCATCGGATAGACCTCTACGTAATCCATTCCAACTAATCCAAGCTTACCGAACTCATAAATCATTGTTAATAGTTCATATGATGTGAGTCCATTTCCGTCCACCGGGCCTCCAGGGTTAAATGCAAAATCCAGCACGTCACTACAAATCGATAAATAAACGACGTCAACATCTTTACTCGCCATGTCGTAAATTTCTTTCGCATACGCTCGTAAATCATTTGTTTCACGAATGTCATTTATCGTAATTGTTACTGCACCATTTTCCATCGCATACTTTCCGGTTTCAGGTTTGTTACGCGGTCCATGAATACCTGTATGGATGATCGATTCATTACGCACGCCTTCTGTTTCATATAATCGCATAAACGGAGTGTTTCTCGCATACGGCTCGCCGTCAAAGTCGGGCATGTTATCATAGTGTGCATCGAGATGGATGATGCCAATTTTTTTTCCTTGATCAGCAAGTGCTTTTAGTATCGGGTAGGTGACACCATGTTCACCACCAAGTCCGACTAAGAACTTATCAGTTTTCCATAATTCTCCTGCAAACGCTTCAATATTTTTATAAGACTCTTCATTATCATGTGCAACAAAGGGAATGTCTCCAACATCTCCCATTGTTAAATGGTCTTCAACATTAATGTGATCAAGCTCTGGTAAATATGTGCTGTTTCTTGCTGAACTGACACGAATTTGTTTTGGACCAAGCTCAACGCCAGTGTAATCTCCCCACGTACTTTCACCTTCAAATGGTGCACCGTAAAAAATTACATCTGTGTCATAATTTTTTGTCTTTGTTAAATTTTTAGCACCTAATAAGCCTGGTGTTTGACCATAAATATTATTGTTCATGTTAAATCCTCCCAAAATTATCTCTCATTCATTTACTTACCCTAAAGGATTTTTGCTAATACAAAAACCACTCCAAAATTTTGAAGTGGTTCAGCAAAGGAAGTGGTTCAGCAAAGTTTAAATATATAAGTAGAAATTACTGTTTAGTTGGTTATGTTAGCAACGAGCATCCTCACTGCGACGGTTCTGTCAAAAGTGTAGCAACGAGAACCCTCACTGCGACGGTTCTGTCAAAAGTGTAGCAACGAGAACCCTCACTGCGACGGAGAAGCCGTGAGCGTCGCAATGAGCGAGCTCGTTAAGCTGCTCCCTTAATTATTCCGACCATACACCATATCCTTGTTCTTGTGCATATGCTTCGGCTTCACGCATTTCATCGAAATATTTACGGTTATCTGTATTCGTATAGCGCATTGTCACAAGTCCTTCTTCCAACAGTTGTATATTTAACATCACATCATCTGCATATACATAAGCTAAATAACGGTCATAATTATCTTGAATTTCTCCAGTATCAAATTCTACTGTGATTTGGTTGGCCCCATTCAGTAATTCCTGCACACGTTCATGAGCATCTATCGCATACGCTTCATGATTGCCGTTAGCGTGATCAAGTTCAGGTGCATCAATAATGATGTAGCGAAAGCGCTCAGGATAACCGTTTATGTAAAATTCCGTCGTGTCTCCATCAACAAAACGTGCAACTTCAACCTCGTATTTTACACCAGTTACAATTTCATCATTTAAAAATTCAATGTCATTGTTCGTATCATTTCCGATAAAATACGTTATCAGAAGAAATATACCAATAATAATTAAAACTGGAAGGCCATACTTCGTATTTAATAATCTTTTTATTGTCTGATTATTAAGTTTTACATTGTTTAATTTTTTATTATTTCGATTATTTTTCCTCATAATTTCTCCTTAACAATTACGTCATGTAATTATTATGCCACTTATACCGAAACATTTCGATATTAGATATGACTTAATAATCAGGAGGAATAATATGTCATCATTTATGAAGTTAGAACAACTCGTCGATAAAAGACGCACGCTAATTACACATGGGAACTATCCGGTATCGAGACGAAAAACGAATATTGCACTATGTGAGCGTGGGATTCATCATAGTGCAACGCGTGTAAATCTGGCTGGTAGTAATCCTGAAAGTTTTGCACGTTATCATGTGAATCATTTGAACTGGCCATGCATCGGTTATACATTGACGATAACACCGAGCCGCATTGTTCAAACTTCTAAGGGACCGCGCGCTGAAATTAGTTTAAATCGTAATCTTGATGACCTCACATATCATGTGGGTAACAGTAACGATTTCTCCCTTGGCATTTGTATTGCAGGTGATTATCGTCTCGATACTTTATCAGACGCTGCAATTTTATCGTTTGCTGAATTAAATGCAGCGCTGGATAAGGACAATATTGCGATGGCTGGTATGCGTGGACATAACCAATATCCTGGATATGCATCGACCGCATGTCCAGTGTTTGATCCTAAGGATGTTCTGAATCAAGGTTTGAGGTTATTACAAGATAGAAATGTGCTGGAAGAATACATTGTGAAGTCTGGCGACACTTTATATCAGATAGCTAAAAACAACAATGTCACCGTTCATCAATTAATGACTTGGAATCAAATTGAAGATCCTAAATTACTTCAAATTGGAGCATCTATAAAATTTAAACAATCTGGAGATAGGGATGAGAATGGTTTCATTTATTCTAAAGAATCAGGACGATTTCGGAACACATCTGGCTTTAGTATTTATGTCAGATTTAATGGACCATCCATTTATAGCCCGGTCGCTACTATGCTCGTACATGGTGGTACGATTACGTTTGATCGAACTTACATGCATGATGGTTATAAGTGGGTGAGTCATGTCTATAATGGAAAGAGACGCTTTACACCAATTGCGACTGTAAAAGATGAGCATACAGGGAAGTTATGGGGTGAATTTTATTAGTTGTGCAGGCATCTTTTCAAATTAAAGAATCGTCTTCCTATGTTATAATAGTGCAAATGTAAACGATATTTTTTATAATGGAAAATAGGTAATCCGTCAATAGGAGGACAGTTATGAAAAAGTTAATAGTAGGAATTCCCACGTCTTTCATACTTATGATGTCATCATGTACAGCAACGCTTCAGGAATTCCAAGATAGAAATAATGACGATGATAATAATGTTGAAGAAGTTTCTGATGAACAGACTGATGTTGAAGGGTTAGAGGATAATGACAGCTCAGACGCTGAATCAGAGAATGATGGTGAAACAGATGACGAAGAGACATCTGAGGACCCTGATACAACAGAAGTAGATGAAGATTCTGAATCTGATGAAACAGAGCCAGATGAAGAAGAGCCAGTAGATGAAAATGATGAGGATACGAAAGACAATGAAACAGAGCAGGTAACTGTTGGTATGGATGATTTACCAGAAGAAGTCATTCAAGAATTTATGAGACTAAATGAACGTACTGAAACATTAGAAAATCGTTTGAACACACTTGAACGACACTTGAATGAAGCTGAAGATGAAATTTCGCGTTTATATGACTCACTTGGCAATAGAGTGACACCTAGAGAAGGTGAAGAAGAAACAGAAAGCAATGGTCGTGATGAAATAGAAGTATTAGATACGTCTGATGGACGTGGCTCTAGATCTGAACCGTTTGATGTGGGTGATACGGTTGCGATTGAAGTGTTTGAGTATGCGAGTGGCTTTAATCGTATGTTTGGAACAGCTGAAATTACAATCGATGATGTTGTTACAGGTGATGATGCATTTGATGCATTAATTGAAGAAAGTCGATTCAATAGCGAGGCACCAGACGGATATGAATGGGCAATTATTTCTATGACATTCTATCTTGCTGATTTCGAAAATGATGATATTTCAATCGGTGTTACAGATAGCCTATCTATCGTGTCGGTATCGGGTTCAACGCCACCAAATGAATATGCATTACCACCTTCACCACTGACTTACACTGAAGTATTTTCAGGAGGAGAAGTCAAAGGTAATATGGCAAAGTTAGTGCCCATTGATGAATCATTTTTAATTTACTTTGATAGCTTTAAAGCAGAAGACCTCTTCTTCTTATACGATAGAGATGAAAACTATGAAAACAACCGTGATGAAGATACAGACGCTGAAGAAGAAACAGATACTGAAGAAGGAACAGATACTGAAGAAGAAACAGAAGACACAGACAGTGAGGAAGACTCAGAATAATAATATATTGCATAACTCCCTCATTATAATTTATAACGAGGGAGTTATTTATTAAGTGCATATTTATTTATGATGATTTATGATTAAAACAATATTTATTAAATTAGGAGGTAACTTATGCTAGGGGGTATATTGTCACTGTTCTTATTGGGGTCACCGATGTCTTACTTAGATTTTGAGGTTACATCAGAGGAAGAACTAGAAGCGTTAGAATACGATATTTATAATTATGGTAGTGATTTACGCATCAATCACAGTCAAAATGAAGCTGAATTATTTTATCTGGAGAATCGTGATGTCGGTACGTTTGAGACTCCTGCTAACCCGGAAGACAGTATGATTCACGTGTTTTCTCATAGTCCTGAGTTACACATACCAGATGACGAATATGAAGTGCATACATTAATAGAAATTTATTTGTCTCACGTAGAAAGTTCCGAATATACAGCGAAAATGATTGAGGGTTTAGAAGGTTATAGCGAGCCAGATGAAGGATATGAGTGGCGAGCATTTAAAATCCGTGTTCATAATATTGAATCGACAGATCCAAATATTGGAATGTTGTTATCTCAAGGTGATTTTAGTGTTTATTTAGATGAAGATACAAAAGTTATACACGATGAAGTCATGTTTGACAAGGCACATGCAGCACGCCAACTCTATGAACGAAATAGCCTAACTCAATATTATATTAAACAAGTACCAGCCGAAGAACCGTTCTACTTAAAATATCAATATTCTAATAGTGCCGAATATTACACCATTTATATTGATAATATCTCAAATTTTGAGACAGAGAGGTAGGATAAACCATGATTAAAAAAATATTCGTAGGACTGATATTGATAACTTTTTTTAGCGTATTTCATTCTGATACAGAGGCTAAAGCGATGATGTCTCCACAAGAAATGTTAGGTATTGTAATTGAGTTGTTAGAAGAGTTTAATGCTCAAGAAGAGAAACTAGATGATGAAGAAAATCGGATTTTTGAAGACAAAAACTATGATGATACACTTGGACAATATGCAAACCCAGCTGAGATGGGAACAAGTGTAGAGTATCAATACTTTATAGATCATGAAGGAACACTAATACCTCTAGAGATGCGCATCCAATCAAATATACTCACTGGTAACGATGCTTATCAATTTCTAGGTATGAATGATGCGTATCAAGTATTCGACCAGATGAATTCAGACGAAGAATGGATAGTTATCGAGTTTGAATTAGAAATATTTGATGATGGTGAACATAGTGATGTCACTCAGGAGATAAAACCTGAGGATTTTGATTTATATATAGCAAATAGCCCTGATACCAAAGTTTACGAACCAATATACAATGAACATCTATTTGAATCTGTTGTCTTACAACCTGGAGATATATTTGAAGGAAAGATTGCAAAACGCGTACCTAAATATACTCATTTCACTTTACGTTTTGGTACCGGGGAAGAATCGAGTCATGTGTTTTGGTATTATTATGCTGAAGAGGACCCAAATATTATATATTAGGTAAAATTCAATGTTTTATTCTGTCTAGAGACTCACAATTACGCTTAATAAATTTGTATCGGCTCAACGACAGTTCTCGTTGAGCCGATAGTGTGCTTATCTAATCAACGACAGTTCTCGTTGATGCGATAGGGTGTTTATCTAATCAACGACAGTTCTCGTTGATGCGATAGGGTGCTTATCTAATCAACGACAGTTCTCGTTGATGCGATAGGGTGCTTATCTAATCAACGACAGTTCTCGTTGAGCCGATAGGACGCTTATCTAATCAACGACAGTTCTCGTCACGGCGATACTATGATTTTTCACATATAAACCCCTGCTGAACACATTTCAGCAGGGGTTTAACTATGATAACCAGCCGCCATCGTCACGAGCTTTTCCACGGAAGCGGCTGACATTTTTATTGCCGGTTACTATAAATCTATAAAGATAATCAACAGCCTCTTCTTTGTTATCAATTCCTATACGCTTCGTTGCAGTGATTTCTTTTGGTTCTCGTCCGGGTTTTAAATCAACCATACCTATATTTAAAGGTGAACCATTATGTGTACCAACTTTAACACCAAGTGCCTGTGTTAACTTACCAGGGCCGTCTGAAATATTAATATCTCGACCACGTCTTGCAATCATTTCGTCAACATTAGTAACAGGCTCGATGCCTCGGATTAGTACACCTTCAGGATATTCTTCTTCCCGAGTTAAAATATTCATACAATGATGACCATGCATCGTATACACATAAATATGGCCATATCTATTAAACATCATTTCATTTTTCTTTGTTTTCTTACCTGAATACGTATGAGATGCTTTGTCATTTAACCCTAAGTAAGCTTCTACTTCTGTTATGAATCCACTCGTTTTTATACCGTCTGTATATGTCATAATCTCGCACCCAAGCAATGCTTGAGCAGCCTGGATGGTATCATCTCTTAAAAATTCTAAGTCCATCATAAACACTCCTGTGAATCAGTAACAATAATTATTTTTTGCGTTTTTTTGCAATGACTTTCGTTGATGACCTTGGTTTTGGTGCTTCTTTTTGCATTCTCTCAACTTGTTCACGACGTTTTTTTCTTTGGCGTCCACCAATAACTCTTTCCATAAACTCTCTTACAAGTAGACCAAAGAAAACTGCGACAATCATCATCATCACTGTGCCAACATGATCTTCAATGTTTAAATCTGCAACAAATACAACAACCATAAATATCAACAAAACAAAAGCTGAGAAAATAATAAAGTCTCTAATAAATACTTTTAAAAAGTTTGCCATCTTAACCACCTGTATATTTATTGTACATCTACATCAATCACACCATAATGAAATTGACTCGTTTTACGTACAAGCTGTGTAAACCCAAGCGAGCGAAAGCGATCACTCGTGTAATGATTTTTCATTATAACATATTTTTTTGCAACTCTTTTTGCCTCAGTAATTGTTTCGATGTCCAGTGAATTATAATCTGCTACCATCTGGAGCGCTTCAAGTGGTGTGTCTTCTTTGATAGATTCATCAAACATCGGATCAAAATAAACTACATCAAATGCATTATCATTAGTATTTTTTAAGTAATCCAGATAGTGGATATGTTTGGATTTTATCCGGGAAGCTGCTTGTGCAAGTAAAGGATTTTCAAACGGATAAAAACGCATGCCCATCTTTACAATCATATGAATGATTGAGCTCGATTCTAAGGAAACGATTTCACCATCAGCACCGACGACTTGACTTGCGATTAAACTATCTGAACCAAGACCCATCGTGCAATCTAAGAAGCGCATGCCTTTTGATAAACCGCACGCACTTAACATAGCATCACTTTGTCCGAGCTCAATGCGTTTTGATCTTACTTGTGCAAGGTTAGGGTGAAAGTAGAGTTGTCCAGTTTCTGTGGCGTATATAATGCGCGCATTGGTCACGATAATAATGGGACAGTTATATATTTGAAAGAGATTTTTGAGTGTTAGCTTTTTGCGTTCGACATATGGCATAGGATAGCTCTGAACGAACGTATCTACAATCGACATAATACGGGAATTTATTTTGTAAGACGTTGTAATAATCATATTATCACCTAATAAAAAAAGCGCCCCGGAGGGCGCCATGTAATATTTACTGCATTCTTAACTCTTCGTCTAACTCATCTGTATTATCGCTCATTGGGTTCACACGGCTTTGAAGTCTAACTTCAAGTGTTCCGTCAATTGGACCGTAAGCAACGATAGCAGTTACAGTTTCGCCTGGAGCGACTTGCTCTTTAGCTTCAGCAAGTTCTGCTGCATATGAGAAGTCTTCAGGTAAGTCCATTGTGTAGTTACCTAATGTTGTCTCAGAAGTTTCAGTGATTTCTCTAACTGCAAGGTCAGTACCGAATGCTTCTTGAGGTGAAACAGGGATGTCAGTTGTATTTGTATATTCAAATAATACTAATGCAACGTTAACAGGTACTGCATCTTCAGCAGCATCATCTGCTAATGGAATTTCACCGAATCCATATTCTAGAATCGTGTACTCACCCACATCACCTGTGTATTCGAATGTTTCTTGTTCTTCAGCGTCCTCATCATCTTCATCAGGACCAAGAAGGAATGTTTCATCATTAACAGGTACGAATGCTACACCGTCCGCGTCCGCGTCTGCATCAGCGTCAGCGTCTGCATCAGCATCAGCGTCTGCATCAGCATCAGCGTCTGCATCAGCGTCTGCATCAGCGTCTGCATCAGCATCAGCGTCTGCATCAGCATCAGCGTCAGCGTCTGCATCAGCATCAGCGTCA
>JBGYPO010000093.1:0-6254 GCA_041838435.1 Aliicoccus sp.
AAGACAAAAGGCGCCCAAGGGACTCGGCCATGCCGTTCAAACTGCACGCCAGTTCATTGGAGATGAACCATGTGCAGTCTTACTCGGCGATGATATTCTTGAAGGTAAAGACGGGGCGTCATGTATCGGTCAAATCATTAAGCAATATGAAATGACAGGAGATAGCGTAATCGGTGTTAAGACAGTCAGTGAAAGTGACGTTCATCGATACGGTATTGTTGAGTATGACGAAAAAGTTGGTGACCTTTATAATGTAACCAACATGTATGAGAAACCATCCCCAAGTGAAACGGATTCACGTCTCGCGATAATGGGACGCTACGTGCTGACGCCACAAATATTTGATGAACTAGATAAAGGGGTTGTTGGAACAGGTGGAGAAATTCAGTTAACTGACGCCATTTTATCGATGAAAGAATCAGGGGAAACGGTTCATGCTTATGAGTTTGAAGGAGAACGCTTTGACGTGGGTCACAAGAGTGGGTTCATAAAAGCGAATATAGACTTTGCTTTACGTTCTGATGAAATGCGCGATGAAATACTTGAGTTCATGAAAGAAAAGCTTGATGAATATAGTGATTGAGTTGAGTGGCCTTCCATTATTGGTAAGGCCGATTTATTTCAAAAAATGTCTAAAAAGGTGGGTTTGATGATGAATGTGAATGACTTGTTGTCATTGATTAAAGTGAAAAAGACATATGGAGAATTTCCAACAGAAGTCGATAATATTACGCAGGATTCGCGTGAAGTTGACGCGCGCTCTGTTTTTGTCGCTGTTAAAGGGCTGCGCGTTGACGGTCATGATTTTATAGAGCAAGCCGTTGAGGCAGGATGTCGTATGATTGTAGCGTCAAGACATGTCGAAGTGCCTAATAATGTTGGATTAATCGTAGTCAAAAACAGTGAAAAAGTCGCGGCGCTATTTTCAGAATATATCTATGAATTTCCGCATGCTGAATATACGATGATTGGCGTGACCGGCACGAATGGTAAGACGACTGTATCGACGATGATTCATCATCTCTCACGCAGTTTAGGGAAGAATAGTGCGTACTTAGGCACAAATGGTTTTTTGATAAATGAAACGCACTATACAAGTTTAAATACGACACCTGAGACGACGCGGTTACATAAACGTTTAGTTGATGCACGAGAGCGTGATACGGATGTGTTTACGATGGAAGTGTCGTCTCATGGACTGCAAATCGGTCGTACACTTGGGTTAGAGTATGATATAACCATTTTTACAAATTTAACACAAGACCATTTAGATTTTCATAAAACGATGGATGCATACGGTTTTTCAAAAGGGTTATTATTTTCTCAGATGGGTCAAGATGTGAAGAAGCGTAAATATGCGATATTAAATGCAGATGATGCGTGGAGCTCCATTTTTGAGAATATGACACCGCACGAAGTAGTAACGTATGGATTGAAAAGTGAGGCAGATTTTTATCCGACTGATATAGATGGAAATCTCGAAGGTTTTAACTTTACGTTAAATACACCTGAAGGACAATTCTATGTTTCATCTCCTTTTATTGGTGAATTTAATATACAAAACTTAATGTGTGCGATTATTTCTGAGTGGTTACAAGGTTACGCGCTAAAAGATATAGTTGCAGCAATTCCTCAGATGGCACCGGTTGAAGGTCGTCTTGAGGTATTAGATCCAGAGCTGCCTGTAGATATTTTAATTGATTTTGCACATTCACCGGATGCACTAACAAAAATCATAGACACAGTGCAGCCATTTGTAAAAGGTAGATTAATTTTCTTAGTCGGTATGACGGGTGAACGTGATTACTCTAAAGGGAAAGAGATGGGTGAGATAGCGTCGCGTGCAGACATTGCGATTTATACACCGGATAATCCAGCGAATGATGATCCGCAGATGCTCGTAGACTTACTTGCTGAAGGGGCGACACACGAAAACTATTTTGGGTTTGTTGATCGGGCTGAAGGCATACGTCATGCGGTTGCAATTTCTGAACCAGACGATACGATTGTGCTGGCTTGTAAGGGACGTGAACCATATCAAATCGTAGAGGACTATGTGAAAGCACCACACAGAGATGATCTGATTGCTTTAGATGCTGCATATGAAAAATATGGTAAAACGAGCAATTGATTGTTATAATCATTTAGAAAAATTTTTGAATAGATGGGACTAAGATTGGTATGAGTATTGAAAGTGAAATAAAGAAGCGCAAAACATTTGCGATAATATCTCACCCGGATGCGGGGAAGACAACATTGACAGAAAAACTGTTGTTATTTGGCGGTGCAATTCGTCAAGCAGGTACAGTTAAAGGTAAGAAAACTGGAAAATTTGCGACAAGTGACTGGATGAAAGTCGAACAAGAGCGTGGTATTTCAGTGACGAGTTCTGTTATGCAATTTGACTTTGATGGTTTTAAAATAAACATATTAGATACGCCAGGGCACGAAGACTTCTCAGAAGATACGTATCGTACATTAATGGCGGTTGATTCGGCTGTCATGGTTATTGATGCTGCTAAAGGAATTGAGCCACAGACATTAAAATTATTTAAAGTGTGCCGCATGCGCGGTATACCGATATTCACATTTATAAATAAATTGGACCGTGTCGGTAAAGAGCCATTTGATTTGCTTGAAGAAATCGAAGAGACGCTTGAAATTGAAACATATCCAATGACATGGCCGATTGGAATGGGACCATCATTCTTTGGCATCATCAATCGAAAAGACAAAACGATTAATCCATTTAAAGAGAGTGAGCGTTTAACACTTGATGATGATTATCAGTTAACGGAACCGCATAAGATTGAAGCGGATAGTGCATATCAATCTGCAATTGAAGAATTTATGCTAGTGGAAGAAGCAGGGGACGAATTTGATAAAGAAAAAATAGCAGCAGGAGATTTAACACCTGTGTTCTTTGGTTCAGCATTATCAACATTTGGTATTGAAGAATTTTTAGATATGTATGTAGATTTTGCACCGGGACCAATGCCGCGTCAAACAACAACAGAAAATGCTGTTGTTGCAACAGATGATGTGTTTCGCGGTTTTATCTTCAAAATACAAGCAAATATGGATCCGAGACACCGTGACCGCATTGCCTTCTTACGTATCGTGAGTGGCAGGTTCGAGCGCGGTATGGACACAATACTTGCAAGAACAGGTAAAAAGCAGAAGATTTCACGTGCGACGATGTTTATGGCTGATGATACTGAAACTGTAAATGAAGCGTATGCAGGTGATATTATAGGCTTGTATGATACAGGTAACTATCAAATTGGTGATACCATCTATGCACAAGGCGGCAAGATGACGTTCGAACCACTGCCACAGTTCACACCGGAACTGTTTATGAAAGTCAGTGCGAAGAACGTGATGAAACAAAAGCATTTCTATAAAGGTATTGAGCAGCTTGTACAAGAAGGTGCGATTCAATATTATAAGACTGTGCATACAAATCAACCGATACTCGGTGCAGTAGGACAGCTGCAGTTTGAGGTGTTTGAACATCGCATGAAGCACGAATACAATACAGATATCGTTATGGAACCAATTGGTAAGAAAATTGCGAGATGGGTCGAAAATCAGGATGATATTAAGGATGTAATGAGTACAAGTCGTTCAAATCTCGTGCTTGATCGCTATGACAATAAGGTGTTCCTGTTCGAAAATGAATTTGCAACGCGCTGGTTTAACGAAAAATATCCTGAGATTCAGCTATATAATTTGTTATAAGACGAATAAAAGTACTTTACAAACAGTTTAATGTTATGTATATTAAATGCATTGATAATTTAAAAAGAACTCTCTGAAGGGGAGTAACGAGTAGGTATATTTACCTATAAATACATCGTCATGACGGCTAACGCCCGGTGTATTTTAGCAATATAAATTGTATCGTGAGACCTTCGCTAGATGGACCAAAGAGTCTGTTTGGCGGGGTCTCTTTTATATTGTCTCTAAAAAACTAGGAGGTTACGTTATGGATACAGCTATTTTAATAGAGTATTTGTGGGTGCTCGTTGTTTTAATTGCTTTAGAAGGTTTACTTGCTGCAGATAATGCTGTGGTTCTTGCAGTTCTTGTTAAGCACTTAGATAAAAAAGAGCGTGCACGTGCATTATTCTATGGTTTACTCGGTGCATTCGTCTTTAGGTTAATTGCAATATTCCTACTCGTTTGGCTTGTGCAGTGGTGGTACGTACAAGCGATTGGTGGATTGTACTTACTTTATATTTCAATCAATCATTTTGTACAGATGCGAAAGAGTAAGAATGGTATCGAAGAGGAACCTAAGAAGAAATCTGGTTTCTGGATGACAGTTTTAAAAGTTGAGATAGCAGATGTCGCATTTGCAATCGATTCGATACTTGCTGCAGCTGCGATTGCTTTAACATTACCTGAAGTTGGTGGAGACTTCTTTGGCGTTAATGCAGGTCAGTATACTGTGATGTTTATCGGTGGACTCATCGGTGTTATCATCATGCGTTTCTTTGCGCGCTACTTCGTTGAGCTGTTATCTAAAAAGCCTGGACTCGAGATAGCAGCATTTATCATCGTTGGCTGGGTTGGGGTTAAGCTGCTTGTTCTAACGATGGCACATGAAGATATTGGCTGGATTCCATATGAATTTCCACATTCAACTGAGTGGAAGGGTATCTTCTGGTCTGTAATGTTAATCGTCGTACTATGGGGAATATTTACGAAACAAAACAAAAAGTTGTCACAAGCTTAGTGGAATTTAAGATATTGCAGTGCTTTTTATTAGAACTTAAGTGCATTTATGCATAAAATAAAAGTATCTTTTAAAGGTAGGTGTTTATATGAAATCAATTCGTCAACACAATGTGTTTAAAGTATTGCTTTTGGCTATGACCTTGATGGTTGTTTTATCATCATCATTTGGAACAACTGTTACAGGATGGTTTGGTAACTCAGATGCTGGCTCAAATGTAGTAGAAGCGCAAACAACAGAAATTGATTCTACCGTTGAAGCGATTCAAGAAGCAACACCGTATGTTGTTTCTGTAATTAACATGCAACAACAACAAAATATGTTTTCACAAAATACAATGCAGCCAAGAGATCCAATTCCAGCTGGTACGGGCAGTGGTGTTGTATATAAGTTAGATGGAGATTCTGCTTATATTGTAACTAACCATCACGTCATTGAATCAGCTTTAGAAGTGGTCGTAACGACAGAAGCAGGAGACTCGTATGAAGCTGAAGTTTTAGGTTCAGATATATGGACAGACCTTGCCGTGTTACGTGTCGATAATACGAATATCGATGGATTTATAGAATTTGCCAATAGTGACGATTTAGTTGTTGGTGAAACAGCAATTGCAATCGGTTCGCCACTTGGTGAAGTCTTCTCAGGATCAGTTTCTAGAGGGATTGTTTCAGGCTTAGATCGCTCAGTACCAGTAAATCTTTCAGGTTATGGTACAGCGGACTGGGAAGCAACGGTTATTCAAACTGATGCTGCAATCAACCCTGGTAACTCAGGTGGTGCGCTAATCAATCAAAACGGTGAGCTAATTGGTATTAACTCGATGAAGATTAGTATCCCGAATGTTGAAGGTATGGGCTTTGCTATACCATCAAATGATGTCGCACGAATTGTTGAACAGTTAGAAGAGAATGGTGAAGTAGTACGACCATATATGGGCGTCTACTTACAAGATGTGATGCAATATCCACAAACAACGCTTGTTAACGAACTGAATTTACCAGAAGATATAAGATATGGTGTGATTATTTCAGACGTTGAAGCGGGAGGACCAGCAGATGCTGCAGGACTTTCAAGCTACGATGTAATTGTGGCACTTGATGGAGAGCCAGTCGAGACACTGCTTCAATTACGTCAATATCTCTACTATGACAAATCAGTCGGTGAATCGATGGAAGTCGATTATTACCGCAACGGTACACTTGAGACAGTGACGATGACGTTAGAATAATTGAATAGATTGATTTAAATTTAAATCCTATACACGAGTGTTAGACTCGGTATAGGATTTTTTTGGTTATGGGGTGCCTATCTAATCAGCGAACGTTATTGACAAGTGGTGCAGTTTAATGTGTGAACTGACAGTGACTCGAAACCCTGTCTATTGGGTCACTGTGAACTGACAGTGACTCGAAACCCTGTCTATTGGGTCACTGTGAACTGACAGTGACTCGAACTAGCCTGTAATGGGTCACTGTGAACTGACAGTAACTCGAACTAGCCTGTATTGGGTCAC
>JBGYPO010000094.1:0-8690 GCA_041838435.1 Aliicoccus sp.
ACTGATAAAGTCCTGCCGCTTCAACTGACCTTTCGCAATACGCTCAAGTTGGGACTCCCATTCCGCTGTCGTTTCTGGTGACGTCAAAGCACTCGGTGCCAAGTCAAGTAACTGTCGGCCTTTCGACGTCAGCCGAATCGACTGACCTTGACGCTCCATCATAAATGCATTAAACAACTTATCGATGATGTCAGCGCGTGTTGCGACTGTACCGAGACCACCGGACTCTTTTAATGTCGCTGCCGCATTTTTATCACTCATCTGCACAAAACGCTGAGGATTCTCCATCGCCTGGAGCAATGTCGCTTCTGTAAAATGTTTCGGCGGTGACGTTTCACCTGCACGTAAATCGACACTCGACACTTTCATACGTTGACCCACCTGCAATTCAGGCAGGGATTGCTCAGATGGCGCACCGCCTAATGTTTTGAATCCGAGTTCAATCGTCCGGCTTCCTGTAGCTTTCAATGTTTCTTCACCAATTTTAGCGTGTACAGTCAACGCCTCATACACATATGGCGGCATCAGCATTTCTAAGAAACGCTCCACAATCATCGTGTAGATGCGCTTTTCATTTAACGATAACTGGTCGTAAATCACTGAAACTTCTGTCGGAATTATCGCATGGTGATCAGACACCCTCGCATTATCGACAAAAGACTTCCTCGACTGAATGCCACGTCTCAAAATCTCCTGCCCGACTTTCCGGTACTCCCCAATCCCACTTGCCTTCACACGTTCAGACAAAGTCGCAACCATATCAGACGTCAAGTATCGCGAGTCCGTCCTTGGATACGTCACAGCTTTGTGGCGTTCATATAATGCCTGCATCGTTCTCAACGTCTCACTCGCCGACATACCATAGCGCGTATTCGCCTCACTCTGCAGCGTCGTCAAATCATAGAGCGCAGCCGGATAGACCGTCTTATTCTTTTTATCAATGTTCGTCACAACTAAATCCTGCTTCTGCAACTCCACTTCTAATTGTTTTGCTTTCTTCTCGTCAAATATCCGTGTGTCCTGCGCGTTATACCACTGATAAAGAACGCCGTCTGCTTCGACATTAATCGTGTAGAAAATCTTCGGTTTGAACGCGCGTATTTCAGCTTCGCGCAGTGCAATCAGTTTTAATGTCGGCGTCTGCACGCGCCCACAGTTCAAGCTGGCATTATGTTTTGTCGTGAGCGCACGGCTTGCATTGAGCCCCACATACCAATCCGCTTCACTGCGGGCAACCGCTGCATGATAGAGAGATTCATACTTGGCAGCAGGTTTCAGTGTATTAAAACCTTCACGAATCGCCTGGTCTGTCACAGAAGAAATCCATAAGCGTTTCATCGGTAGATTGTGGTTGATGCGGTCTAATATCCAGCGTGCAACGAGCTCCCCTTCACGACCGGCATCCGTTGCGATTATTATTTCATTTACATCTTTACGGTTCACGAGGTGTTTTATCGTGTTGAATTGTCTTGATGTTTTTTTGATAACCATCGTATCGAGATTACCTGGTAACATCGGTAAATCTTCCAATGTCCACTTTTTATATTTATTATCATACATTTCTGGTGATTTTAATGTCACAAGGTGGCCGAGTGCCCACGTGACGATGTAGGACCCACCTTCAAGAAAGCCATCACCTTTTTTAGAGCACTTTAAAACACGTGCAATATCGCGAGCGACAGATGGTTTCTCAGCGAGTACGAGACGTTTATTCATCTTGTTCTTCCTTCCTGATACTGTTTGTTTAATCACTATATTGTACCATGTGTGCGTCGCGCTTCAAATTACGCCATAGTGTTCTCCGTTAATTTGATTAGTAGGTGTCACTTCGGGTAAAGGAAAAGAGTATCTAATTATAGGAGGTCACAGTATGAATGCAGTTTTGTTGTTGCTCATTGCAGCTTTGATAGCATTGTTCGGTGCGCAACAAACGGGCACAGATTCAAGTATGCCCCCGGTAGATGATGATATTGATGAAGTTGAGGAGCCAGACGACGAAGACGTAGATCCAGGTAACGGCCAAGACGAAAACGGTGATTTGTTCACCTTTAATATTGATGATTCAGTGACACTGGATTTAATCTATGCAAATCATGGCGCGGGAATTGCTTCATTTCCACAGGATTTAATTACACTTGATATGACAGAAGAGGATGTTGTTGCGGAGTACGGTGAAGCTGATAATGTCGTGAATGTACTGAATTATACAGTGCATCAGTATGGTGACATTGGTGTTGCTTATTTTGAAGAAGATGCGACGGTTGCGGATATATTATACATGCCGACAATCACTTATGAAGAATTAATTGCAGTACTAGGTGAAGCCGACCAAGAAGTCTTAGAATTTGAAGAAGGTGCGCAAGACGATACACCGTATGCAAACTATTTAATTCAGGAAAATGAAGCAGGCAATTTGTACGCTTCATTTAAACTGATCGAAGATGATAATGGTGTATTAAATGTATGGTTTATGGATAAAATGCTACTCGATGATGGTGTAGCGGAAGAAATAACAGAAGAAGAAATTGATGAAATCGTTAGTGATTTAAATAGTTACTTCCAAGGTTTAGGTGCATATTACCGGGGCGAAAGTGATGACATCTTCAACTATGTTTATGGTGAAGATAATGAGTTGAACCAGTTGATTGTAGCGAATAATGAAAGTGGAGATTTTGTAAACTACGAGGTGCTGTCTTGGACAATACAAGATATTACACGTGCAGACGATGAAGGCAATGCATATGAAGTAGTCGTCTTCCGTGAATACACATTTGGTGACGACTCACAATTTGAAGAAGTAACGATGACACTTGATCGAACAGAAAACGGGGTTATCGTAGAGAGTATTAACTAATTGGCTGAACTAGACAGCTTGGGATTCCCAAGCTGTTTTTTTATTGTTTTGAATTTCAAAGTGTGCGGCAACTCTGGATTTTCACGGCTGTCGCACACTAAACCACTCTGCGCGTGCATCAGCTCAACATCTTCACCCCTGGTGCACGTGAAACACTCCGTCGCGTGCACCAGCTCAACATTTTCACCCAAGGTGCACGTGAAACACCCCGTCGCGTGCACCAGCTCAATATTTTCAACCCTGGTGCACGTGAAACACCCCGTCGCGTGCACCAGCTCAACATTTTCACCCATGGTGCACGTGAAACACCCCGTCGCGTGCATCAGCTCAACATTTTCACCCATGGTGCACGTGAAACACTCCGTCGCGTGCACCAGCTCAACATTTTCACCCATGGTGCACGTGAAACACCCCGTCGCGTGCACCAGCTCAACATTTTCACCCATGGTGCACGTGAAACACTCCGTCGCGTGCACCAGCTCAACATTTTCACCCACGGTGCACGTGAAACACCCCGTCGCGTGCACCAGCTCAACATTTTCAGCTCTGTCGCACACGAAACCAATCAATAGTCACCTGATGTTTCTCCCCAAACTACCTGTCCATCCCACCATCAAAATGATCGGCATCCCGCTTGCCTTTTGACAGTTGGAAACGTAGGGCAAAGTCTAACACGAGGTAGACTGCTGTAACGATGAAGAATAATGTCCAAGAGATTGTGTTTTCAAAGAAAAAGAACAGTACAACCCAGAAAGCAACGTAAACAAATGGTAGTACATAGGTTAGAAATCGTTGATTCATCATTATCATCATCCTCAGTTTCAATTATTAATGTGGTAGATCAAAAGAAACTTCTTCGCCGTCGAAGTAATGTGAGAACACGAGGGTTTTATCCTGATTGAAATCGATATATGAAGGGACTTCGAACACTACAAGGAAGCGCTCAGTTTCTCCTTCAATCATATATTCCCGGTAATCGCCTGTGTCCGCATCTTCACTATTAACTCTCGTAGTTCCGTCATAATAGGGATAAGCATTCACACCATCGATTTCCAAGTGAAACGCACTTGGCGTGAGTGCATATTGATCCCGCGCTTCGTTTTCGATTATCACTTCAACAATAAACGCCTCATCCCCGTCAGAACTGATCTCATGCATCCCGATATCTTCATAATAATAATCATTCACTGTGATGTATAATCCGGCAACTTCCGCACTAGTCACTGCGCCATCTGCAGTGTCTGTATTAAACTCATCCGTGAGATAAGAATTAATATCATCGATAAAACCAAAATCCAAATCATTTAAAAAATTATCATCTGAAAGCAGCGACATAACTAAAACAATGACGGCTGTAATTAATGCTGCTATAAATAGGATAATCCCAAATATCGCACCAATCATACATCCTTTTGTAGCAGTACTCGCTTCAGTTGACTGATTATCTTGTGACACTTGTTCTTTCTTTTCATTCATGTTTTCACCTCAAGGTGTATTGTTATTCATAATCATATCCATTCTATCATGCATTTACAACTCAGACCGCAACTGAATCTACTGTGCTCCACCACCTAGCACTGACTCGAAATTCATACGGTCATCCTCTGAAACATCACGTCCAAATTCATGTGTCATACTCATCCCTGTCGCGGTTTGTTCCCCATCTCCTAATGATTCAAAAGATATATGGAAACGCGTCGTCACACCTGTCGTTTCTTCAAACTGAACCTCAATGTTATGCAAACTCGTTTCAAATGTACCGTCAATTATCTCATTTAAGTATTCAATCTCAACCGTGTTGTCTTCTTTGAAATTCACAGTGACACCAGATGAACCATTATTAATGTCCACATTATATGTGCGATTTACTAAATCCCCATCTCGATCTTGATGTACCATTTCATATTCATTTCCGACCAAACGCCCGCGCTCATGTTCGAATTCATCAGGTGTATTATAAGAAGATATCCACTCCACTTCTTCGATCACACCTTCTATCACATCATTCGTTAAATCGTCATACGATAAAGTGAACTTAACTTGTCCATTATCATACGCGTTCATTTGCAAGATAAAGAAATCATCATCCATCCTATAATGACCTTGCGGAGAATAACCTGCCGGCTGATACTCTCTCTCTTCAAGCCACACTGCATTGTTATCTCCAAAATAGACATATTCATCGACGCCTTCATAGCGCAGTATATAAACCTCACTATAAAGTTCTGCCAAACGTTCATCCGTAATTGTTAAACTTGAATTACTATCTGACTCAAATTCGTTTGTCATCTTCAGCGTGTAATCTTTATCTAAAAATTGTTCATGATACGTGAGATACTCATCATTTTTCGGCGCATGATATAACATCTTCACATCTTCAATCACACCGGTAATTTCATCATTGTTGAGCGCGTCATAACTTAAATATAAGTTAACCGTCACACCCGCTGACTCAGTATAAGAAATGATAATGTGTTCATCATTCACCTGATACTCTCCAGGTCTCTCCCACTCATCTACCACCAATGATAGTATTCCATGTTCTTTAAAGGTTATCTTACTAATTTCAGTTTCCACATCATCCGACTCTAAAATAAAGTCAAATCCCTTGTGAGCCTGAGGCAATACTACGACTTCATCTGCTGTGACTACATTAAAAGTGCTAGTTGTCATAAAAATACCTGCAATTAAAAACTTCATGCTCAATCTTTTCATCATCTTACTCCTATATTAAAGAAAAATTTGTACCACTTTTGCTTTATCGCGCGTAAAGCTATCTTGTGTAAATGCACCCTTTACAAATAAAATCTGCAATCAAATTAGAACTAATGCCGCTCAGTACTCAATATCGACTCGAATTCATCCAGCACATCTGCAAATATTTCACTACTAAATTCATGCCGCACATTACTGCCTTCTATTGAGCCGTCATCATCCGTTGATAAATTGCTAAAAGGAATCGAAAACAGCGTCGTCACACCGAGGCTCTCCTCAAATTCAATCTCAATATAATCTAAGAATGTCTGGTACACACCAATTCTAGAAGTATCGAAATATTCAATCTCGACAATATTATTTTCTCTAAAATGCACTGTGACACCGCCTGAACCCACATCGACTTTATAAGACTCTCCAGCTAAATCCGCGTCACGGTCCTGGAGTAATAATTCAAACTGCATACCAATTGCTTCAGCACGTTCATCCTCATATTCAGACGGCGGCTCTCCTAAAGAAACCCACTTTAAGTCATCAATGACAACTTCAATTACTTCATTTTCGATATCATCATAGGTCAGAAAAATCTGAAGATGGTCATTATCATACACGTTTAATTCTAATACAAGATAGTCATCTATAAATCCATAATACCCCTCCGGATAAAAACCTGAAGGTTGATATACTTTTTCTTCCATCCATAGCTGGTTATAGTCATGAAAATATATATATTCATCGAGACCGTCATGTCTCATAATATACATCTCATATTTCAGCACTGCTAATCGTGGATCAGGAATCGTTAATATATCAGTGTTTTGTGATTCATATTCTGCCAAAAATTCCAAAGTGTAATTTTTACCGATAAAATCTTCATACATATAGTTGTAACTCTCTTTAAGGGGTGCGCGCAATTCTAATCGTACATCTTCAATCGTGCCTGTTATATCATCATTGCCAAGCGCATCATAGCTTAAATATAAATTTACAGTCACACCTTCAGTTTCATCATATGAAAGAATAATATACTCGTCGTTCACCTCATAATAGCCATTCTTCGCCCACTCGTTCACAACCAGTGACATAATCCCGTGTTCCCTAAATGAAATGTGGTCGATGGTAGTTTCAGTTTCACCCTCAATACTAATATCAAACGTTTTATACGGTAGCGGCAGTGCCTCTGTTTCTGACGCTTGTGCTGTAAAAGAAGTACTAATCGCAACAAGAATGCACATACACATAGTCAAACAAAATTGCTTCATATTACCCACTCCTCAATTATGGTAGAAACGTTTGAACCACTGCTGCTTTACCGCCCGCCAGACTCACCTGTGCATGCGCCCCATTTACAAACGTCATCTGCGGCGGCACATGTCCACAATCAATATCATAAAATACCGGTACACCGAGATCCTCGTGAATTTCACGATAGACATCTAAAAATGTATAACCTTCAACATCTTCTGTTACTGCAGTTCTACCGAACAAAATACCTGAACAATCTCGGAACCATCCAGCATACTTCATCTGAGTCAGCGCACGTTTTAAATCCGTCGGTGAATCCTCACAATTCTCAAAATACCAGATGATTGGTTCTTTAATATCATGTGTATCGATAAAACCCGCGACATCACCGTAAGGTGTCCCAACCAAATGATGAATAACATCCGTACATCCACCGAGCAAGCGACCTTCCATTTGCGTGTAATTGTCATTCACTGTTTTCCATTCAGTCTTTTCAGTTAGATGAAAGATATGATCCGTCGGATTGTCATGCTGCCATTTTAGTTGATAATATTCTGATGATTGTTGTGTCACAGACGCGCCTGCCTGTGTGTGAAGTACATCAAGCCACCGCTTCGTCGTATCGTCTGAATACTTCCCTCTTATATCAATCACATTCGTGCCGTGCGCAGTTGCCATGCCTGTCTTTAACGTAATCGCAAGGAGCAGCGCGCTCGTATCAGAGTAGCCGAGTAACCATTTTGAGTTAATTTTATCGAATTCGATATATTCAAGTATCTCAATCAGCAGCTCCCCGCCCCAAGGCGGAAAGATTAAATCAATCGAATCATCCTGAAGCATCGCGTTAAGCGCTTTGACACGGGTAAATTTATCAGCAGACTTTGCCTTATATTGTGTCCATGCTGTCTCTCCGACTGTTGTCTTAAAGCCAAGCGTTTCCAAACGAGCAATCGCTTGATGCAGCAATGGATGTAATGGCTCATCAACACCGGAAGATGGTGCAGTAATTCCAACGCGTTGCTGTTTAAGTTCTGGATATTGAATCATATGTATACGCCTCATTTTATTCATAGTCATCATATCTTATAATATTTATTCATTTTTAAGTACCTTTCTATATAAGTTAGTTGACAACTATATTAATATGAACTATAGTTCTATACAAGATAGTTGAGGAGGCAAAGTGAATGTCTGTGTCTGATCAAATGATGAAGGGTTTACTCGATGCGGCAATACTCGGCATAATCGCGAACGGTGAGACATATGGCTATGAAATTACACAGCGTTTAGAAGAGAGAAGTTTTCCAGATATCAGCGAAGGCAGTATTTATCCCGTATTGTTGCGCCTCAGTAAAAAAGGATACGTGACATCACGGATGGCGAAATCAGATACAGGTGGACCGAAGCGCAAATATTATTCGATTACAAGTGATGGCGCACGCGAGCTAAAAGTATTTCATGACAAATGGAAAAAGTTAAACAGCGGAATGAATAACATACTAGGGGGTCTTGATAATGTTAAGTAAAGAATCAGAGAAATTTTTAAGAGAATTTCGCGTTGAATTGATGACACGTGGGAAAGATGATGACGCAATAGAAGAACTTGAAGCGGAACTTCGTGACCATTTAGTCGAAGCAGAGGCAGAAGGAAAAACACTGGATGATGTGACAAATGGTTCTGTGGATAATTACATTAACTCGATATCACAAGAAGTCCCATTTGATAATAAACTAAGACGTATAATTGGCATTGCAGCAGTCGGTTTATTACTTATGTTTGTCATACCCGACTTATTAAGTGGTACATTCGAGTTCACGGTGTCACATCTCATCTATATCGTGCTGTTATTCATACTTGCGCCGCTCGCAATCATAG
>JBGYPO010000095.1:0-2927 GCA_041838435.1 Aliicoccus sp.
CAAGAAAATTAGCAGAAGAAGAGGGGCTTTTATGTGGGGTATCATCTGGTGCAAATGTCTACGCTGCCGTTCAGCTCGCTAAAGAATTCGGCCCTGGTAAATCAGTGGTGACAATTTTGTCTTCCGGTGGAGAGCGTTATCTTTCAACGAACGTTTACGCGCTTAGCTAAACCTAATATAAGAAATATTGTGACATCCAAATGCTTTATGCGTCTGGATGTTTTATTAATTATTAAGCTAAAATCATGCCTATTATTTTTTACGCGAACGATAGCGTAAAATGTTATAATATATCCAATATAATTGTGAAGGTGATGACTATGCCGCACTTAAGAGTAATGGGGATTTTAAATGTAACACCTGACTCGTTTAGCGATGGTGGTGCACATAATAGTTTAGAAAAAGCAGTCGCACATGCAAAACAAATGGTTGCAGATGGTGCAAACGTGATTGATGTCGGTGGATATTCAACGCGTCCGGGGCACACACCTGTGTCTGTTGAAGAAGAATTGAGCCGAGTGGTGCCTATCGTAGAAGCCATCCGCAACTTAAATGTACAGATATCTGTCGACACATTCAGAGCAGATGTTGCAGATGCAGTTTTACATGCGGGTGCACATATAATTAATGATCAATGGGCAGGTCAGTATGATCCAAGAATCTTTGAAGTAGTGGCTGAACATAAAGCAAGTATCATCTTGATGCATAATCATGAAGAAGAAAGTACATATGAAGATGTCGTTGGAAGTGTTGTCCATGCTCTTGAAGACGCGATTCTAGAAGCGCAAAAACATGGCATTAAAAAAGATAAAATATGGCTGGATCCTGGTATTGGATTTGTGAAATCACGCGCTGAAGAACTTGAGTTGATGAAAAGACTGGAAGAAGTTGTCGAACTCGGCTATCCGGTACTTCTTGGAACGAGTCGCAAGCGTTTTATCAAAGACTTAATGGGCGAAGACGTCCCACCACTTGAACGCGATGAAGCAACTGCTGCGACGTCCTTATACGCAATTAACTGTGGTGTGAAGGCTGTGCGTGTGCACAATGTAAAAATGAATCGTATTATGGCAGATGCATATATGAAGCTGAGAGGTCAGATGTAATGGACACGATAAAAATAAATGGTATCAAGCTTTATGGATATCATGGTGTGTTGCAGGCAGAACGAGATATAGGTCAATATTTCATTGTCGATGTTATGCTGTATGTCGATCTTGAAGCGGCGAGTAAATCAGATGATTTAACAGATACAATTAATTATGCAGAGGTTTACAACATTGTAGAAACAGAAGTCCGAAGCGAACCGGTCAACTTGATTGAACACCTTGCAGGTCGAATTATCGAAGCACTGTTTAGTGCATATGATAAGATAGACTATATTCAACTGGAACTGACAAAACCGCATCCACCGATTGATGGACACTATGACAATGTCAGCGTCACATTGAACAGAAAGCGAGTGAGATGATGGCGCGCGTGTACTTAGGTTTAGGAAGCAATATTGGCAACAGAGTTGCGCATTTAGACGAAGCGATTGCGAGAATGAATGCACATAATAATATCACTGTGACACATCAGTCAAGCATTATCGAAACAGAACCGTACGGTCATGTTGAGCAAGATAATTTTATGAATATGTGTGTTGAAATTGATACAGATTTGTCACCAGTCGCGCTTCTCGAGACAGTATTAGAGATAGAGCAGCAGATGGGCCGCGTGCGCATCATTGACTGGGGACCGAGAAATATTGATATTGATATATTAATATATGAAGATTTAGAGATTAACCTTGATGACTTGCAAATACCACATGCGGAGATGCACAAGCGATTGTTTGTTTTAGAACCACTTGCAGAAATCGCAGCAAATGTTGTTCATCCGACGCTTGGCGTGAGTATAAAAACTTTAAAGCAACAACTGCAAGATGAAAATAAGTCGCGTTAGGTGCCATGTCTAACCGGAAACAGTTAAAACAAGACATGATATCATAAGAATTAACAAATAATATAATACGGAGTCGTATTAAGTAATAACATAGGAGTGAATGGTGTGTCTGAAGAATTAAACGATCAACTAATCGTAAGACGTGAGAAACTACAACAACTTATTGATTTAGGAATCGATCCATTTGGTGGTAAATTTCAGCGTAACGCAACGTCGAAATCATTGCAGGCGGAGTGGGATCAATATACAAAAGAAGAGCTCGAAGAAAAAGAAGACGAATCTAAAACAGTGATTGCAGGCCGCTTGATGACAAAGCGTGGTAAGGGGAAGGCTGGATTTGCGCACATTCAAGATGTGGATGGACAAATTCAAATCTATGTACGTAAAGACACGATAGGTGAAGAACCCTTCGATAATCTCTGGAATAAGGTAGACCTCGGTGACATCGTTGGGGTCTCTGGTGTGATGTTTAAAACAAATACAGGTGAACTGTCAGTAAAAGCGACATCATTTACTATTTTGACAAAAACTTTGCGTCCACTACCCGATAAACACCACGGCTTAAAAGATGTCGAAGAACGTTACCGCCGCAGATATGTGGATTTAATGACTTCAGAAACATCTAAAGAGACGTTTATTAAACGCAGCCGAATTATTCAAGAAATGCGTAATTTCTTAAACAGCAAAGGTTATTTAGAAGTAGAAACGCCGATGCTCCATGCTATTTCCGGTGGTGCTACGGCACGTCCATTCCACACACATCACAATGCATTAGATATGGACTTGACACTGCGCATTGCGCTGGAGCTGCATTTGAAACGTTTAATTGTCGGTGGACTTGAGAAAGTCTATGAGATTGGTCGCGTATTTAGAAACGAGGGTATCTCAACACGACACAATCCAGAGTTTACAATGATGGAATCATATGAAGCATATGCGGACTTTCACGATATTATGGATTTAACGGAAGAAATGATTGC
>JBGYPO010000096.1:0-2990 GCA_041838435.1 Aliicoccus sp.
AAGTGAATTGGTATACTTACTATCACATTGTTGGGGATACGAAAACGATTATATCAGCGATGAATCTGCAAAATTCTTGTACATGGGTATCGTTGGCGACACGGGTCGATTTCTGTATGACAATACATCAAATCTTACGCTCAGAGTCGCAAGCGAGTTAAAGAAATTTGATTTCGACGCAACTGCATTGATGGGTGCGCTATCGAAAACATCAGTCAACCAGTTTAGGTTTACTGGCTATTTAATTAATAACTTTAAGCTTAACGAGTATGGACTGCTTTATGTTGTGGTAACAAAAGAAGTACTAGAGGCTCATAATGTTTCGTCAGATGAAGCGAGTCTCCTGATTAATATATTTAGAGATTTAGAAGATGTGAAAGTATGGTTCTTAGCAATAGAGGATGAAGGTTTTTATCGTGTGAGACTGCGTTCTAAAGCAGTTGTAATTAATGACGTTGCGGATTACTTTGGTGGTGGGGGACATCCGCTTGCGAGTGGTGTCAGAGCGCGCGGTATGGAACGTATCGATTCAATTGTTGAGGCTTTAAATAAAAAACTAATGAATAATTAATTGAATGTGTGGTAGGTAAGCGAATGATTAATTTAAATGTACACAGTGGCTATGACTTTTTATCTAGCAGCATTAAAATCGATGAATTACTGAGTAAGGTAGCAGCGGATAATCAGCGGGCAGTGGCAATCAGTGATCGTAATACGATGCATGCGCATTATTTATTTTTAAGTCTCGCACCGAAGTACAACATCAAGCCAATAATCGCGATGGAAATCTCTGTTCAGAATGAAGAAGAGATATACCATATCATTGCCTATGCTAAAAACAATACCGGCTATCGTTCTTTAATTCGGTTATCAACAATGTTTTCTTATAAACAAATTGATGATTTAACAGAATCTATGGTCATTGATTTACTTACAGAGTGTCTCGTCGTATGTCCGAGTCTGGCAAGCTTAAATCTGGCGGAACAATTAAATATAGATGATGACGATATATACCAAAGTCATATGCTAGAGCATGAGGCATACCGAAAAGTTGTTGTACGACCTGCATTTTATTTGAATAGGGAAGATAAGCCTGTGCTTAATGTGCTGCATGCTATTCGGGATAATACGCGTGTCGATGTCGCGTCCTTATCAGATGAACACGGTGAGGACTTTGTTCGAACATTTAATGATTTAACTGAACTGGAGCAATCGTATCTTAAGAACCATGAATCAATGGTTCTTAAGTGTGATGTCGATATACCAAAGGTTTCTGAGACATTACCAACGTTCAAAAATGACATGAATATGGACTCGAAATCGTATTTATGGCATATTCTCGCAGCGTCACTCATTGAAAATACACCGAATTCAGAAGTGTATCAGCAGCGCTTAAAATATGAGTATGACGTCATCTGCGATATGCACTATGAGGATTATTTCTTAATTGTAGAAGATGCTGTTCGGTTTGCGAAAGACAGCGGCATCATTGTTGGACCTGGGCGTGGCTCATCAAGTGCGAGCTTGGTCGCCTATCTATTAAATATTACAGAGATTGACCCGATAAAGTACGATTTGGTATTTGAGCGTTTCTTAAACCCGGAACGTGTCAGCATGCCTGATATTGACATTGATTTTGAAGACGAACGACGGAATGAAGTCATTGATTATTTGATTCAATCGTACGGTGAGATGAATGTTGCACACATCAGCAACATTGCACGGCTGTCATTAAAAGCAGCAACGCGCAATGTTGGGCGTGTACTTGATTTTTCATCGGATGAGCTGAGTTATTTATCGAATCTAGTTACAGAAGTCAGTGCGCGTTCAGATACACAGGTCTTCGAATCTAAAGAATATGAAAACTTAATTGCGGTAGATGAAAAATATGTCACACTAAAAGCGCTTGTTGCAAAAATTGAAATGCTGCCTAGTCATCCAGTTATTCACGCTTCAGGTATTTTATTATCAAAACAGGCGCTCACTACAGACATACCTGTGACATTCGCTCGTGAGAGTAATCGACGTTATTTAATGTCACAATGGCCGATGGAGCAGGTTGAGGCGGTTGGATTACTCAAAATAGATATTTTAATTTTAAAAACATTAACGAATATTAAGTATATGGTGCGAGACATACAGAGAAAGAATCCGGCGTTTTCTTTAGCTGATATCGATATTGAAACGCATGATTCCCGTGTATATAATTTATTTTCATCAGGCTTAACGATGGGGATTTTCCAGTTCGAATCGCAAGGTATTAGAGAAGCATTGAGACGCGTTAAACCTCAGAAGTTTTTAGAACTTGTGGCAATGGTGTCTTTATATCGTCCAGGGCCGATGGACAGCATTAACACATATACGAGAGGTAAGAATAACCCGCACAATATAGAATATCTGCATCCCAATTTAAAAGATATATTAGAACTTACATACGGCGTTATTATTTATCAAGAACAGATTATGCAAATTGCAGTGCTGGTTGCTGGTTTTTCTTATGGCGAAGCGGATATTCTGCGCCGGGCCATGGGTAAAAAAGATCAGCAGACACTGTTATCAATGCGTGGTAAATTCATAGAAGGTGCTCTAAAGAATGGTTACGACCATGCATTTGCAGAGCAGATGTATGATTACATACAAAAATTTGAAGCTTACGGGTTCGTCAAATCACACGGTGTCAGTTACAGTAAAATATCATATTGGATGGCGCATATTAAGCTGTATTACCGTCATGTTTTCTTTGCAAATATGTTGACGTATCATTCTAAAGATGTGCAAAAACTAACAGATCTGGTAAAAGAAATGAACACGTACAAGATAAAAATTGAACCGCCGTGCATCAACAAGTCACGTGCGTATCATACGACTGACAATAATATTCGTATTGGACTGTCTTTTATCAAAGGTGTGAACGCTGCACTGGCAAAAGAAATCGTTAATGAGCGACAATTGAGCGGTGCATATGAAGACATTTATGATCTGAAGAACCG
>JBGYPO010000097.1:0-12515 GCA_041838435.1 Aliicoccus sp.
ATTTTTAAAAGATCCAAAAATTTTGATGCTTGATGAAGCAACAGCGAGCCTTGACTCACAATCAGAGCACTATGTGCAGCAGGCGCTGGATGAATTGATGGAAAACCGAACAGTACTCATCATCGCACATCGTTTATCAACAGTTGTGAATTCTGATATACTGTATTTCTTAGATAATGGTCAAATTACAGGCCGTGGTACCCATCAAGAATTGATGAGTAAGCACACACTCTATAGAAACTTTACAGAACAACAATTTGGTGAAAGTTAGGTCTATTTAGAATAAATGATATATTTATATGAAGCTTTTAAATCAGTAATCCCCATCTTTATAATCATCGGCATAATCATATTTTTAATCGTTTTTGCTGTCGACTTTAAATTCAAAGTCGAGCAGACGGTGCCAAGACAACTTGCAAAAATTGTCATTCATTACGGTTTTATCATGTCGTTTATCGGCATTGTTTTAGTAACGGGCTTACCGAGTGATCATCCAGAGAAAATCACTCAGTTTGAGCCGTTTCAAAGTATCATTGATACATATCGATATGCGACACCGTATGCATTTTTTAATGCGATTGTGATGAATGTAATTCTGTTTATCCCGTTTAGTTTATTTTTATATTTAATAAGTAAGCGTTTGATTATTACAGTACTCATTTCTTTCTTTTTCTCATTTTTTATTGAAGTGATGCAATACATTTTACCAATTGGCCGAATTTCGAACTTAGATGACGTTATATTAAACGCAACAGGTGCCATTATCGGGTGCTTGATTGGTTTAGTTTTACGCGGACTCGTTACGCTGGGTCAGTTGTCTAAGAAACAGGATAAAGGAGTTAAACCCCATGAAAATTTCAGATAGTAAGGTAAAAATCCCCATACTTTTAATTGGTATTTTACTTATATTAAGCGCATGTTCGGGGTATAGAAATTTAAACGTATCTGAAGATGGCAACACGCGCATGTTGTTGACGGATGAAGGCAGTGAAATTGAAGTACCCAATCATCCAGAACGCGTCGTCTTAATTCGTGCGGTAGATATAGGAAACAGCATGTTGCTGGATGCGAACATTGTTGGTGTGAGTGATATTGCGAAAGACAGTTATATAGAAGAAGAAGTCGAAGCGCGTGGCATTACAATGATTGAACATGGTGATTTGGAAGCAATTGAAGCGCTTGATCCAGACTTGATTGTCACGTACAAGCACGATATTCATTATTTGGATTACCGGGATATCGCGACGACGATTGAGATTAACTCTGCGCCCCCGCTGTTTATGACACCATATCGTGCAAGACAGTATTTAGATCACATGTATTACATCAGCATTATTTTAAATCAGGAAGAGGCCGGCCGTGAATTCTCTGAAGGTCTTCTAAACGACCATTTGGTGATGCGACGCGAGCTTAACTTTGATGCCACTAACCATTCAGCGATTGTTATTTCATCAGTTGATGATAAGTATTATGTACATGCTGAATATAATGGTTACGGTACAGAAGCGGTCTATGACATATTCGACTTTGAAATGTCGAGTTCAGTGAGAAGTCTTGTCAATAACCCACAAGAATTCGAAGATGATTTAACACCGTATCAGGATTTAGAATTTGATTATGCCTTTGTCTTCTTAGAACAAAGTGACTATGATACCGCTCAAATAGCTGACGATTTAAATATCGATGAAGAATTTCTCATTGTTGAAGCGGTCGAGCCGTTTCGTTTAAATGATCTGATGTCTGTGCGCATGCAGGTCGATACGTTACTAGAAGCATTAAATAACTAATAATATATTCAAAAACCTACTAAAAGAGGTGTGGGTATGGTCAGGCATGTTTATAAAGGTATTCGTTCAATCAGCAGTTATGCAGTCGAGAAGTTTATGGAGCATAAAGAATTAAAAGCACAGCTAACAGATCCGGAGATGGTCGAATCCATAATTACTGAGCAGGGTGAGCTGAACAAAGATTGGCATGAGATAGAAAACTATCAAATGAAAACTAAAGTCATCGAAACCAGAGATGATGATTTACAAGTGTACACAATAAATAACAAGAATACTTCACAAAAAGTCGTGTATTATTTGCACGGTGGTGGTTGGACATTTCAACCGACAGAGTTTCACTGGCGATTTCTTGAAAAGTTTGCCAGTAAGACCGATGTCAAAGTTATTGTGCCACTTTATCCGAAGCATCCGAATTACCATTACGAAGACGCATACGATAAAATTCTGCCGCACTTTGAAGCCGTGATGAATGAGGTTGATGACCCGAATCAAGTCACAGTAATGGGCGATTCATCCGGTGGTAATTTAGCGATGGGACTCGCGCATCATTTATGCACGCATCATTTACCACAGCCAAAACAATATATTTTAATTTCAGCGTGTGTCGATATGCACCTGGATCATCCATATATTCGTTATTTCGAAGATAAGGATAAGTTGCTCGCGATTGATAATGAGCAGTTGTTGACTGAGAAGTGGGCAAACGGAGAAGACTTAACAAACCCATATTTGAGTCCAATATATGGTGACTTTGAAGGCGTTTCGCCAATCCATCACTTTATCGGTACGAGTGATGTCTTGTACCCGGATGCAATTAAATTTGATAAGAAACTGACGCAAGAAGGAATTAGTATTGATACGTATGTATATCCAGAGATGCAGCACGTGTTTCCAATCTTACCTGTATTAGAGGCGCGGCATGCAAAGAAACGTATGTATGCGCTGATTGAAAATGATAATAAGTAAATAAATATTATAATTATTCCAGTATTACATTGCACCGCTCTATATTGCTTGCTAGTATGGTGAAAAGAGTGTTTATAAACGCTTATGAAGAGGTGAGTTAAATGCAGTGTCCAAATTGTGGTAACACATTGCTCGCAGATGAGGATTTTTGTTCAGAATGCGGTCAAGACGTGCGTACAAATACGCAAGAAGCAGATAGAAGAACGAGGAATAATGCATCAGGGCAGCAGAAATTTAATCAGGTTATTGCAGATGTTAGGTCGAGTGCTTTTTTCCAGGAAGCCGTCGATTTCTTGAAAGTTTCAATTACTAAACCAGCACCACTAGTTGCCACTCCACATGCTAGACAGATAAAAGTACCAGTGATTGTTATCACTGTATTAATCTTAGTTGTAGCACTGTTCACATTTATTGGCTTACGTGTTGCAACGTCTCAAATTAGTTCATTTTATGGAGAAACATTTATTCCATTCACGGTATTTTTCAACTTATTCTTAATATTTGTTGGCGCGTTTGTAATTTATTTTGTGTGGCTTGCGATTATGAACCGGTTGATGTTAAAAGAAAGCATCGGCTTACAGAAGCTTGCACATGACTACTTGGCACTATCAGTATCGGTAATTGTTGTGTGGCTATTCGGATTATTATCCATGTTTATCACACTTTATGAAGTGGGCGCATTTTTATTTGCATTAGGCATCGCAATCTTAATGATTATTCCAATCTATATGTTTATGGTTTACCTGAGACAGGATAATGGAAAGATGGATACATTTCATTCCGTATTGATTTATAGCGCGTTTGCAGTTATCTCATACTTGATTATCTTACGCTTATTGCTGACGCAATTTGCAGCGAATACGTTTGGTGGATTGTTTTAGGATATAAAAAGTGCTCGAGCTATTATTTTAGCTCGGGCACTTTTTTGTTGATCAACGAGATTGCCCGTTTGGTCACTGGAGCCGTCAGCGTTCAAACGAGGAAGCTCGCTTGGATGCTAGTACCTTGAACCACTCAACGCTCGTCATCTTCATGATTAACAACAGGCTTAAAACCATATATCACACTTACAATTGCTAAAATTCCAAGGCCTGCAATCAGTGGGATATGAAACTCGTCCGCAATGCGGTCTTGTAATACAAAATATATCGCAATCAGACCTAAAATTGATAAGAGCATATTTAATTTTCTCATTTGTTGTGTTGGTTTCATTATGTTTCATCCTCGAATATTATTCTTCATAATGTTATCATAATATAGAATATCAGAGGAATAGGGGTTTATCATGAATTATTTAATGAGCATTCAAATTTTACCAACACATCCGCAATCAAGGGATGGTTATAAGTATATTTCAGAAGCAATTGAGATTATCGAAGACAGTGGATTGACGCACTTTGTAGGTCCTCTTGAAACAACGGTCGAAGGCACGATGGATCAGTTATTTAATCTAGTGAAAAAGATGAATAATTATCTCGCAGACGAAGGGTGCGATCGTGTGATCAGCAACATCAAGCTTGTTCAATCTCAAGAAGAGAGAAACATTAAAACATTGCTTGGAGATTATTTTGAATTTGAAGATGAATATTAATATGCGAGTGCAAACTCGCATTATTTTTTTACGAGGTGAACACGATGGCAACTTGCCCACACTGTCAGCATAAATGGTCATATAAAGAGCGTTTGTTTGGCTACGCGCTAAAGCTGCGTTCGCGCATTCGCTGCAAGAACTGCAAGGAATATATCGAGCCGTCTAATACGTCTATCTTTTTTGATATCGTCGGCGTACTAGGGTTAGCCGCAATGGTATTCATCGCAATACCACTACTCATGTGGCCGTTTGAAATTTCTATTGGACTTAGCATCGGCATGGTTTTACTTTATCTGTTATTCTTCGTACCAAACACTGTGCGTTTTAAAGAATATACATATCGTAAAGAAAAAGATTTCTACAAAAAAGGAAACAAGTGGTAAAGATGAAAAAACATATACGCGTAGTAGGTGCCGTTATTGTTGAGGATGGGAAAATCCTCTGTGCACAGCGTCCTGCAGATAAAAATCTTCCGCTCAAATGGGAATTTCCAGGTGGCAAGATTGAGCCGGATGAATCTCATGAGGAAGCGCTTAAGCGAGAATTAAAAGAAGAGCTTGATTGTACAATAGAAGTATTGGATTCGATAGATACAACTGTTTATGAATATGATTTTGGAATTGTAGAACTCACGACGTATTATGCAAAAGTTGTAGAAAGCACCGTCAGAAATCTTGAGCATCACGCACTGCGCTGGGTGGAACGTCAGGCCCTGCATGAACTAGACTGGGCACCGGCTGATATTCCAGCAATTAAAAAGATTCAGGAAAATGTTTAAAAAAGTTCTGAGCGTGTATAGGTACAAGTGGAAGCTAAATAAAAAAAACTGCACCGGGTTAGGGTGCAGAAAAATAGGAGAAATTTTTTATTTAGAAAATGGAATAGGTAGTTAATAGGTATTAACTATCTTAATTTTATTGAATAGTCAGACAAATTGCAAGCGTTTTCTTAAATTTCTTGTAATCAATTTATTTTCATGGAGGTATACTTATGGGATTCATTAAATCACTTATTTCTTTCTTCTTTAAACTCGTGTTAATTTCGACAGTTATTTTAACAGCAGGGCTCGTTGTACTTGCGTATTTCTTGAAAAAAGATGTCGATGAAATCAGAACATTTTCCGAAGAATTAAAAAACGAACTTAAGAATAATTAGCACACGAAACTGAGTATCAAAGATGCTCAGTTTTTTATTTGTATTGAAAAGCATATTTATGCTTGCTAATATATAATTACAACATTTAATATAAATATTTTAAAGTGGGTGAAGTGATTATGGAATGTCCAAGGTGTCATGAGCCGGTCCTCGCGACCGATAAGTTCTGTGGTAAGTGTGGTTATCATTTTGATGAAAACGAAAATGAAATGGAACAGAACACACGTGACGATATTTATGATGATGCTACATATGAAGCGGATGACGTCTACGATGATACGACTACTGATAAACAAGAGTCATCTGCATTAAAGCGTGAACGACAGCAGGAGCGTAACGAGAAAGTTGATGCATTTAAGAAAAAATCACAAGCACAATGGGATCAAATCGTAACGAGTACATACATGAAAGACTTAAAGGGATTGTTCGTCAATAGTATCAAGCATCCGCAAAAAACTAAAAATGATGCGTGGCACGTTTCTTACTCGGTTGCATTAACAGTCATCGGAGCTTTTATCTTATTATATAGTTTACTTTTATTTATACCGGTAAATAATATGGACGGGTTTGGTTTGTCACGCCTGGGTAATACAACGGGCACGAGTGCATTTTTATATATTTTACTCGGACATTTCCTATTTTTCTTACTCGGCTTTTTATTTGTATTTATCATCAATAGATTTTTATCGGATAAACCGGTTAAGATGCAAAAACTACTTTCAGATTATACACTGTTACTCATACCTGTATTTCTTGTATTATTGCTCGCTTGGTTGATGATGGTGGTTGGTCTCGCGACAATTGGACTCGCGTTTTACTTACTCGGCGTCATTATTCTATTAATCCTGCCGATGTTCGTGTTCTTCGATAGTCCACATACAGTGTTAAAAATCGATGCGTATTTGTTCATTGTGCTGTATGTTATTATTGCCGGTGCGTTAATTCTTGTACCGCTTGCATTAGTGCTAGATCAGCTCTCTGTCTTTATGCTAAGTGGATTATTCTAATTGATTAAGAATTAATACTTGAACATTTAATCGAAATCATGTAATATACTTAAGTGCGTGATTTTAATGTTTCGGTTTTATTTTCATTCAAATGGGATGATCAACTGGCCAGTTGAATTGGCGTATCTGCCTGAATACACGATTTACCGAAACCTTTTACGAAAGAAAAAAGGAGAGAGAACACATGAGAGTAAACGTTACATTAGCTTGTACTGAATGTGGTGATCGTAACTACATTACAACTAAAAACAAAAGAACGAATCCTGAGCGTATCGAAATGAGAAAATACTGCCCAAGATTAAACAAGTACACGTTACACCGTGAAACAAAGTAATTTGTTTGAATCCTTATCTATTGGCTTTCAATAGATGGGGATTTTTTTATTGCTTAACAATAATTTTACTGTAATACGCTTTCAAACTCACATGTAAAGTATGGTATATTTATAAGTATATTAAGAGATGGATAGGGAGAGCATTGACTTATGACGACAATTTTAGATGGTAAAAAAGTTGCAGAGGCCGTCGGTGAAAAAGTTAAAGCGGCATTGAAAGTTTCTCAAGCAAACGGTATTCGTCCGAAAATTGCTTTTGTTCGTGTCGGCGATTTAGCAGATTCGATTGCATATGAAAATTCAGCAAAGCGTTTATTCGAAAAGTTTGGCATTGATACAGAGCAACATCATTTTCCTGAAGATGTATCTCTGCGCCAGTTCTTAACGCGTTTTAGAGAAGTTAACCAGGATTATGCGGTAAACGGGATTCTTTTATTACAACCGGTGCCTAAACATATCGATATGAAGCGTGTTATCGAAATTATGAACCCGGTGAAAGATATTGACGGCATTACGCCAGTCAACATGGGGAAAGTGATGACAGGTGAAAAGGACCGTCTTGAGCCATGTACACCAGCTGGCGTGATTGAGATGTTAGATTTTTATGATATTTCACTTGAAGGTAAGAAAGTGACAATCGTTGGTGCGAGTAATGTCGTAGGTAAACCTTTATCAATCTTGATGATGAACAGAGGCGCAACGGTAACGGTATGTAATATTCATACGCCTGACCTCGTCGCAGAGTGTAAGAATGCTGACGTTATCGTGAGTGCTGCGGGTGCTGTCAATTTAATTCGTGAAGCGCATGTCAAAGAAGGTGCCGTGATTGTAGACGTTGGTATCAATGTGAATGAAGAAGGCAAAATTGTTGGAGACGTTGACTTCGAAGGCGTTAAAGATAAATGTTCGTTTATCTCACCAGTTCCGGGCGGTGCTGGATCAGTGACGTCATCGTTACTTGTATATCAGTTAATGCTGGCAACGGACTTCCAAAAAGAACCGGTCTTATTCTTAGAAAAATAATAAATGTAAGACGCAGGCCATTTGTCGCCTGCGTCTTTTTTAAATTTATTGAAGCATAATATTTAGAATATCCATGAACGGAATGAATATCAATCTCTCCCCGTCCGCATCATCATTTTGCTTTTCACCAATTAGTATCATGCTCCACGTGTCCACGCGCACGACTTTCAGCTGAATGAAGTAGCGTCTGCCCTCATAATAATATTCTACTCTGACGAGGCGCCTCTCATGGAGTGCCTTATTTAACATGCAATTCATCTCTTCAATCCGATCATCAGAGAGTTCCGGACGTTCAATTTTAGTTTGGTCATCGACTAGCTTTGCAACATTTTCAAATTGTTCAGGCATTGTTGCAAATGGCGCCCATTTAATCATGCCGCGACCTTCTGGAATGTTGGAATTTAATTCTGCTTGTGATATTTTCCGGTAGTCCATGTACAACACCTACTTGATTTCTGAGATATATATACTCATTATACGAACATGTGTTCGATAAATCAACAGGATTATTTTATTTGTGAGATGGAACATGGCATAATAAGATATATAAAAGAGTGGAGGTTATATCATGCGTGGTTTAGTAGGCAGTTACACGAAAGATCAAGGTCAGGGTATATATACATTTGAATTGAATGATCAAACGATTACAGATGTGCGAGCCGTGGCACAGACACCGGACGCAACATACTTAACGGTTAAAAATGGTTATGTTTATGCTGTGAAGCGTGATGCGGCATACTCTGGAATTCGTACGTTTAAGATAAAAAACGATGAAACGTTTGAGCTGGAGCTAGTCGGCGATTGTGATAACGAAAGTGACTCTGGATGTTATGTGGCAGTTGTTTCAGACGGTCAATACTTAGTCGATGCCGCTTACGGCTCAGGTGAAATACGACTTTACGAGATTGAAGATAATGTGGTGACACGTGTACTTGATACGTATCAAATTGAAGGCAGTGGTCCACACGCGCGTCAAGATAGCGCACACGCGCACTTTATCGATGAAACACCAGACGGCAAGTACGTCGTCGCGGTTGATTTAGGTGCTGATAAAGTTGTCACGCTAAAAATTGAGAATGAGAAATTGGTATTGGCGGGTGTGCTCGACGTTCCGGCAGGTAGTGGACCGAGACATGTACGCTTCAGTCCGTGCGAACGCTACGCTTATATTTTTACAGAGTTATCGAATGAAATTTTTGTAGCAGAGTATACGGATGGTGCGTTTGAGGTAATTGAGACGTACAGCACGCTGCCTGAAAATTTTGACGGACATTCACAAGGCGCTGCGATTCGTCTTCATGATGGATATTTATATGCATCGAACCGCGGGCACAATTCAATTGCGGTCTTTAAATTAATTGAAGGTGGCGCCCGTATCGAGCTGTTGCAAATTGAAGAGACACGCGGCGATTGGCCACGAGACTTTAACATCTCAAGCGACGGAAAATCTTTGGTTGTGGCACACGAAAGATCACATGAACTCTCTATATTTGAGCTCGAAGACGGACGATTAACATTTTTAAACAATGAAGCACGCGCAGATGAGGGTGTCTTCATCACGTTCATATGAAGAAACTATATATTATAATTGGCATTCTCGTTGTTGCGCTGATATTATTCTTTACATTGCCAATTGTAGATAAAACCAGCTCCTCGACAACTGTTGTCGTCGACTATACAACACGCGATATCGTCCACCCGTCTTGTTTTGACCAGGCCGGCCTCACAAATAACGTGGACGAGATGGCCCTCTCGATGGCCCGCGACTACCACGAGATGGAAATCCGCGACGCGTGCTCGCTTGAGCGCTTACCTGGTGGTAAAACATCGTTGATTCAGAAGCTGTTGGAGTAAAAATTTTCGAAACGCCCCGTGATTTGCTGCGGGGTGTTTTGTTTTGATTGGGTCGCTGTGCAGACACAATGACCCAGCAGACAGATGATTACGTCACTGTCATTTCACATTGACCCAGTAAGCAGGTGATTGGGTCACTGTCGTTTCACATTGACCCAGTAGGCAGGTGATAGTAGGCAGGTGATTGGGTCACTGTCGTTTCACATTGACCTAGTAGGCAGGTGATTGGGTCACTGTCGTTTCACATTGACCTAGTAGGCAGGTGATTGGGTCACTGTCGTTTCACATTGACCTAGTAGGCAGGTGATTGGGTCACTGTCGTTTCACATTGAGACGAACTACCCTGTTTCATCTCATTGTCATCTCACAATGAGGTGAAATGTGAGCGTCGTCACTCAAAAAACAAAAACCCACCAACTATGTTGGGGGGCTTTAATTATTCCAAAATTATTACATTCTAATATCGTCGAATTCCTTGTGACGGATAACTGTTGGCACATATGGGCAAGTGCCTTTTACTTTTTTACCGTCTGCGCGTGCCATGTCGACCGCTTCTAAAACGAGTTTCTTAGCGAGGCCCTGGCCGCGTTGTTCGGGCTCTGTAAATGTGCCTGTCACATCTAGATGATCGTCGTATTCGTCATAAACTAAATACGCGATTTCTTGTGCATTTTTAAAATAGGATATACGTCCGTTTCCTTTTTCCATCTTCATCTTAACCAACACTCCTCTCATCCAAATTAGGATAATGCTTTAGTAATGTTTGGTACCACTTGTTTCTTACGTGACACAACACCTTCTAAAATTGCAGTGTTATTATCGAGTGTCACATCAAAAGCAGCTTCTACTGCTCTATGGTCTTTACCCAAGGCAAGGACTTTAGAATCGGATTCTAAAATATTTGTTACAACAAGTGTAAATAAATCGTATTGCTCTGCATCAATCACAGCGTTAATCGCATCTTCAATTTCAGCGCGGCGTTCGAACACTTCATCGACGTCAACTACGTTAATTTGTGCGATGCGGACATTTCTGCCGTTCATATTAAATGTTTTCGCGTCTCCATTAATAAGTTCAGCCGCTGTTTTATCCTGTGTAGTCGCACCAGCCTTTAACATGTCTAAACCGTAAACCTCTACGTCGACTTCAGCAATGTCAGCAAGCGCACGACCAACTGCTTCGTCTTCACTCGATGTTGTTGGTGATTTGAACAATAATGTATCTGACACAATCGCAGAAAGCATTAAGCCGGCCATATTTTTTGAAATCTCAAGGTCGTTCTCACGAAACACTTTATAAAGTATAGTCGCCGTACATCCAACGGGCTCTGCTCTAAAGTATAACGGGCTCTCTGTTTGGAAGTTTGAAATTCTGTGGTGATCGTACACTTTCAAAATTTCTGCGTTCTCAATATTACCTGCAGACTGCTGGAACTCGTTATGGTCAACGAGCATTACCTGCTCCCCGTCTTCCACAGCTTCAATAATACGCGGTGCCTGAATGCCAAAGTAGCGAAGCGCAAACTTTGTCTCTGCACCAATCTCTCCAAGCATTACAGCCTCAACGTCATTGCCAAGGGCCGATTCAATGTGTGCAAGTACAAGTGCTGATGTTACAGTATCTGTATCTGGGTTTTGGTGTCCAAAAATTTTAATCGTCATGCGTAAATCTCCTTTAATATTTAAATGATTTGTGCGCCTAAGCTGTTCTTCATGTGGTCAAGCGCGACTTTGTGCCCGTCCGTATTAAATGATGTGACACAGTTCTCTAACACGTGAATGTCATAGCCTAAGTTATATGCGCCAATCGCTGTATGCAAGATACAAATATCAGTGACCACACCAGCTAACACGACTGTATCAATGTTTCGCTCGCGAAGCAGTGTATCAAGATTCGTACCGACAAAAGATGAGTAGCGCGTTTTATCGATAAAAAACACGTTGTCCATATCCTTAATCTCGTTATAACGCGTACCAACTTTACCGTATAAGTCGCGGCCGCTCGACCCAGCGATGTTATGCGGTGGAAAGAGTGCTGTCTCCGGGTGATGTGGATCGTCCTCGCGGTGAATGTCCATCATGAAAAATATTGGTGTTTTGTTTTCAACGGCATTGTTGATAGCATCTACAATATTTGGCTCACTCGCTTGCGCTGGCTCGCCCGCTGTCAATAGGCCATCCGGCGCAACAAAGTCATACGAGTAATCAATAACTATGAGTGCTTGATTCATGGTCCTTCGCCATCCTCTCTTTAAATTCTTTTGATAAAAGCTTACGTCTCCATATAAATAATACATTACATATCAATAAAATAAACGTAACAACTGAGAAAAAGCTGAAATAGAGCGTCCCGTCACTCCATTCTATTAATGCACCACCAATAATCGGTCCAGCGATACTGCCGATACTAAAGAATATACCAGCCATCAGGTTACCGGCGGGCAAATTAAAGCGCGGTGTAATGTCAGTCATGTAAGTGACACCGAGTGAGAACATTGAACCTAAAAATACACCGGCAAGCGCAAACAACAGGACGAGCACAAACAGTGAATCATCGACGTATTCCATGACAATAAATACGCCGCCACCGAGCACAAGCAATGCACTGATTAAAATCGGTCTGCCGATTTTATCGCCTAGTGCACCGATGGGAATCTGCAGTAATATTGTGCCCAAGCTAAAGGCGGGCAGTATCCACGTGATTTCGGAATATTCCATGCCATTCCGTAAACCGTAGGCAGGAAAATTTGTATGTAATGACCCTTCAAGTACACCAAACATCAATGGAAATAAAAATAC
>JBGYPO010000098.1:0-12484 GCA_041838435.1 Aliicoccus sp.
ACTTCTTCAAATTCTATTTTTAAATTGTTAAATTTATGTATAAGCGCTTGTGCTACTTCATCGTGTTCTAGAGTAACTGATTGGCGTATAAAGTTTTGATACGGCTCTGAAGATATAATTTTTTCATTGATGATGTCAATCTTATCTAAGATTTCTATTGTTTCTGTCGTATTCATCGCACTCACCTCTATATAATATGGTATCATAATATTGAAATGTATTGTGAGACATTCTAAATTAGGAATGTTGATTGCAACTGAGCACATTTTATCATAAAATTAGAGTGATGTAGATAAAGGGAGGAAGACACATGATTTTCGAAAAATCAGGAATTGAAACGCTTGTGGTTCCACAGAGCTTATTGCATAACGCAATGAACAAACATGGCCTTGTCTTAGGCGGACATTGGGACTATGAACGCATGACATTTGATTTTAAATATGAAGTACCTGAAGGTGTTTATTATTTAAGATTCCCAGCCTATGCCGTTGAAGGTGATGTTGGCGGACGTACTGCAGTATTACAGTTGATGGAACCATATATGGGCAAACATTATATGCCAACAGGTATGGAATACGGTGAAGACGAACACTTCCCCGATCGTATCGTGTCACATGCTGTGCAGAAAATCCGTGACGTATACGCTGAAGTTGCAGATATTGCAGAAGTTCGAGTATAATTTTTTGAATTCAACCACAATCCAGTGATGACTTTGGATTGTGGTTTTTTTGTTGTGTTTTTTGAGTGTTGTTGGGGAGCGGAGAGTGGTCCGTCATACGTTAGACGGTTTACTGGGTAGCGGAGAGGTCTCCATCATACGTTAGACGGTTTACCGGGTAGTGGAGAGTTCTCCATCATACGTTAGAGCGTTTAACGGGTAACGGAGAGCGCTCCATCATACGCTAGAACGTTGACCGGGTAACGGAGAGTTCTCCATCATACGTTAGAGCGTTTACCGTGTAACGGAGAGCGCTCCATCATACGTTAGAGCGTTTACTGGGTAGCGGAGAACGCTCCGTCATACGTTAGAGCGTTTACCGGGGAACGGAGAATGGAGAGTTCTCCATCATACGTTAGAGCGTTTAACGGGTAACGGAGAACGCTCCGTCATACGTAACATACCTCAGTGCCTCTATGTGATTTCTCATAGAGACAATACACAGCTTAACAGCTACAAAAGTTCCTGCAATAAAAAACACGATACCCAATTTAGGTATCGTGCCTATAAATCACTAGTTATTAAATATTGCATCCCACATCGATGTTGTCTCACCAGTATATAAAATATAAAGAATTACATAAACCGCAACACCAGTTACTGCTGTAGCCATCCACATCACATATACGATTCTACCTAGCTTCATATGACGCTTAATGTTCTTAGCAATGTGTTTCTTAGTTCCCAGATAGATTTGATATCCACCGAGAAACGCACTTGTTGTTGCTAAAATAATATGGAAAATTAGGAATGTCGTGTAAACAGGTGCCAGTGAATCTGGTCCGCCGAATGATGTATTACCTACAAATAATGTACGTGATACATATAATATAAAGAATCCTAGTGCTGCAAGTGCTGATAATTTCATAAATTGTTCGTGCTTCGGGATATTTCCTTTTATAATATGCCTAATACCCACTGTCATTAAAATCGCACTTAGCACAATCAGTGCGGTACATATTGTTGGAACGATATACATGTACAACTCTCCCAATTCCATAAAATGATTTTTTATCTATATAACTTCTCAAATTCTCTCTGTTTTTGAACGCGCTCTAAATCACGTTGTGTCGTTCCTTCTGGATCTTTACGTTCTTCTCTAAACCATTTAGTAAAGATAAAAATAAGCATAGCACTAAAGAACACTTCTTGAAGCACTTTCATTATTACGCCACCCGTTTGCTGGTCGCTTAATGTCGTTGTATTTAAAAAGTATTGGGGTCCACTTAATGCAGATGAACCTTCAAGTCCACTTAAAATACCAACCGGGACACATAGTTCCATCGCTTTTAACCAAGCATCACCATCTGTGTATGAGGCATACATTGGTGAAGTTGCAAAGATGATGAGGGCACATGCAGGTGTCAATAACATTCCGACACCAAATATGTATAGTATTTTAAATAATCCACCCATATGTTCTTTTTGTGGTTCTACTTTATTAAAGATTGGGTACCACATAATCAAAGCTAAAATAAATAAAAATACTTCGAAACTTGTGTGCATCGTTGCTTCAGTCTTTAAAAAGTCCAGAACAACTGGAATATGATATAAAGAAAATACACCTGCAAATAAAATAATAGCGACTAACGGTTTATTCCCTAGTCCGCGTAAAACCTGCTTTGCAATCGGTAACTTTACAAATGCTTTTTGTAAATATGACGGAAAAGCAAAAAATAACATTGGTGCCATCAATAAATAAATAAATGCCATTTGCGTCATATGGAAGCTAAACGATATATGCGCAAGTATATTGACAGGAGAACCTTTCATTGCATAAAGAATTAACATTGCAGTTACGAAGAACACGCCTTCGTGCATCTTCAGCGGTCTCCCACCTTCAATATCTTTATACCATTTTGTCGTCACTAGGAAATACACCACTATAAAGAAAATGATAAGTGCGAGTAAAAATGGACTCCAGTTTGCAATGAATCCAAAAATTCGAATCGATGATAAGTTTTCCATAATGATTCATCCTTTGTAATCAGTTATGTCTATTATATTAACTATATTAACATTTAACAACGATTCTTCATGACAATATTATGAACTAAAAAAACAGGCCAGTATTTACTGACCTGTCAATGTTTAAACTGAACCCATTGGTAATCCAATCCAAATGATTAGGTTATACGTAAGAACGAATGCAATCGCAAAGTAAAACCCTGTGAGCATTAGTAATCTTAAAATACCGTGCCCTTCATCTTTCATGTGCATGAAGTAGAAGAACTGAAGTACTACTTGAACAAATGCCATCAAGAGGATAGCGCCTGTTAAGAACAATGGATCGAGTTCTAAAGCAACCATTCCAAATGCTGCAAATGTTAGAAATATCATGAGTGAGAATGATGTCACATGATGTCTCATCTCTTGTTTACGTAATAGCTTTCTCTGCGCTAACTGGTTGTCTGTTAATGGTTCTTGATAAATTTCTGCCATATTAAATTACCCCCAATAAGTAGACGATTGAGAAGATAAACACCCATACTACGTCGATAAAGTGCCAGTATAAAGCAGCCGTATTAACCTTAGCTGCCGTGTATACACTTAGTCCACGTCTTGCGTTTCGCAGTATCAGTAACGTAATCCAAACTAAACCAATTGCAACGTGGAACCCGTGTGTACCGAGTAGGAAGTAGAATGAGCTCGCAAATGCACTAGATTGGAATGTGTGTCCCAATGATACAAAGTGAGAAAACTCATAAATCTCAAGTGCTAAGAATCCAGCACCTAACAATACAGTAATAATTAACCAAATTTGCATTTGTTTAAAGTTATTGTTTCTCATATGATACACAGCATACACGCTTGTCAACGATGATGTTAGTAAGAACATCGTCATGATGAAAGCAAGTTCGAGTTGGAATAAATCATATGTCAGTAAGTGATCATCACTAGGTACTGAGTTTTCAAGTGCTAAATACGTTGCAAATAGTGATGCGAATAATACTGTCTCACCGCATAGGAAGACCCAGAATCCAATAAACTTGTTCTTACCTTCCAGCGTTACACGTTCGGGATGGTCGGGCCACTGATTTTCTGGAACATTATATCTCATTTCAGCCATTATTTCGCACCCCTTTCTTTTTCAAGCAACTCTAAATCACGTTCAACTTCTTCTTTCTTAACATAGTATCCAAGATCGTCTTTCCAAGAGCGAACACCCATAGAAATAAACGTAATAGCTAGACCTGCAATAAGTACATAAATTGCCCAATCATGTTGCGGCATGTTGCTGACTGCATCGATTGCCCAGTCTCGGCCTGAAGCAAGGTATAGTGCACCAAACCCTGCGACGAAGAGACCGAATGCCATAATCAATGGAATAATTGAATTGTTAGGCATATGGAAATCATCTACTGGTTCAGATGGAATTAATTTACCTTCATTCTCATCTTTTTCAATTTGCAGTGCATCGAGACCACGTACAAGTGGAATCTGAGCAAAGTTATAATACGGTGTCGGTGCTGGTAATGACCATTCTAACGTACGACCGTCACCCCATGGATCTGTTCCGGCAGGTACATTACGTTTGATAGTAATAATAATGTTCCATACTAGTATTAGTGTAGCAACTGCCATCAATACTGCCCCGATGGTTGATACCATGTTTGCAAGGTTGTAACCTTGGCCGTCTAAGTAAGTGAATACGCGTCGTGGCATACCCCATAAACCTAACCAGTGTTGGATTAAGAACGTTAAGTGGAACCCACTAAAGAATAACCAGAACGTCCATTTACCTAGTTTTTCATCTAATATCGTATTAAACATAAGCGGCCAGTAATAGTGTAAACCTGCTAGTAATGCAAACACTGTTCCACCTACAATTACATAGTGGAAGTGAGCAACTACGAAGTATGTGTCATGGAATTGGTAATCCGCTGGCACTGTTGCAAGCATGATACCCGTTACCCCACCCATCGTAAATGATGGAATAAATGCTAACGCATATAACATTGGGGTCGTAAATCGTATGCTTCCGCCCCATATCGTAAAGATCCAGTTAAATATTTTAATACCTGTTGGTATGGCTATCGCCATTGTTGCAACACCGAAGATAGCGTTCGCTGTAGCACCTAAACCTGTTGTAAACATGTGGTGTGCCCAAACCATGAAACCGAAGAAACCGATAAGCACAGTTGCGAATACCATTGACGAGTAACCGAATAAACGTTTTCTAGCAAATACTGAGAATATCTCAGAGAAAATACCAAATGCTGGAAGGATGAGTATGTACACTTCAGGGTGTCCAAATATCCAGAAGAAATGCTCCCAAATAATTGTGTTACCACCTGCTTCTACTATAAAGAAGTTTGATCCGAACATACGGTCAAAAATCAGTAAGAATAACGCAATTGTAAGTGGTGGGAATGCAAATACGATTAAGACTGACGCAACAAATGTTGTCCATGTCATAAGCGGCATTCTCATATATGTCATACCTGGTGCACGCATCGTAATAATTGTCGTTACGAAGTTAATACCAGCTATTAACGTCCCTGCACCTGCAATCTGTAAACCAATTGCATAGAAATCAACACCATGTCCAGGGGAGTCTATGGCTAGAGATGCGTATGAAGTCCAACCTGCATCTGGTGCCCCGCCCAAGAACCATGAAAGGTTTAAGAATATACCACCAAATATAAACAACCATAAACCTAAAGCGTTCATAAATGGGAATGCAACGTCTCGCGCACCAATTTGAAGTGGTACGGTTGCGTTCATAAACGCAAATAAGAGTGGCATGGCTGCTAAGAAAATCATAGTTGTACCATGCATTGTAATAACTTGGTTAAAGAGTCCTGCACTTAAGAAGTCGTTGTCCGGTACGGCCAACTGGATACGGATAAGCATCGCTTCGATACCACCGAGGATAAAGAAGAATCCACCGCCAAGTAAATATAAAATCGCGATTTTTTTATGGTCGACTGTCGTCATGTATTCCCATATAGTCGCGCCAACGCCTCTTTTTTGTGTCGTCGCTGCCATTATTCTTCTCCTCCTTCCGCGTCTTCATCATTTTCTGGTGACTTCAATGCTTCAATATCAGCAACGTCTCCAGAACCTTCTTCAACAGATAATTCCATTAAGTAAGCCGAAACTTTTTCAATTTCTTCCTCTGTTAATTCATAAGTACCTGTCATTAAGTTACCAGGCTTATATTTTTCAGGATCTGTGATCCAGTCTTTTAAGTTTTCTTCATTGTGCTCTAAGTAACCAGCAATAAGCTCTCTATCAGCAAAGTTTGTTAAGTTAGGACCAACTCCAGCCGCGCTTGCATTAGAAGTCACTGCGTGACAAGCGATACAAGAGTTGTTGAAGATTTCCTGACCTTCAATCGCATCATCTGAACTTGCCTGAACCGGCTCATCAATTGTGCTCATGTCTGCTAACCATTGGTTATACTCATCCATTGGAAGAGCTCTGACTTTAAAGTCCATGAGTGCGTGTGATGGACCGCACAACTCCGCACACTTACCATAGAACAAACGATTCGCATCTTCTGCTTTCTCATCATCAAACACTAGATAGAAATGGTTGATACCATCGACGTTCGTATCAAGTTTACCACCAGCAGCCGGGATCCAGAATGAGTGTTTAACATCTGCGCCCTGCAGTGTGAAGTACACTCGAGTGTCCGTTGGAACAACAAGGTCTTGTGAAGTTACAACACCTTCAGTTGGATATTCGAACTCCCACCAGTACTGATAAGCACGTACGTTAACAACCACTTCTTCAGGGTTAATCTCACCTTCAGGTCCGATCGCTTCAGTTACGTCCGCTTGTTTGAACACGAGGTAAACCGTTGGAATTGATAAAATTACAAGGAATATAATCGGGATACCTGTCCATATAACTTCTAACGTATGGTTACCCGCGATTTGTTTTGGTTTGAAATTTTCTCCAACCTTACTTCTACGGCTCTTTATAATTGCGATTGCAAATAACAGAGTTACTGTAAATACAACGATAGCCATTATTGCAACTGACAGCATCATGATATTAAATTGCTCTTGACCAACTTCACCAGCTGGAATCAATGCGCTCAGCTCAGGCTGACCACATCCTGCAAGAAACACCAATAATATTGTCATTAAACTTAGCATCTTGGCATTCTTAAAACCAATCTTCATCTCATTTAACCTACCTTTCGTTTGTTGCCCTAAATTAAATTAGCAGTGCTGCTACGATCATCATTACAAAGAAAATGATAATGTAATTTAATGAAAAAATAAATACCTTCATTGCGTATTTATTGTAATTCTCAACAGATTTAAAACCATTGAGTGAAATGTATAACCAAACTATATTGAGAACTGTCGTTAGGACGACAAACCATATGCCTAATTCGAACATTAGAAGTGGAGTCAATGCAAGTATTGCTATCCACATCACTATCGATTTCTGTGTTCGTGCGTTCCCTTTTACTGATGGTAACATCGGAACACGGGCTGCACTATACTCTTCGCTGCGTTTAATTGCCAGCGCATAGAAGTGTGGCGGCTGCCAGGCAAACATCATCAGGAATAATGCCACAGCTATTATGTGTAAGTTAGGGTCGATAGCTGCCCAACCGATGAGTGGCGGCATCGCACCTGGTAAAGCACCAATCACAGTGTTACTCACATAGTGACGCTTTGCATAGATGGAATACAGTACAACATAGCCAAAAGCTGCTAATAATCCGAGTATTCCAGTCGTAATATTGATGGCAAACAAGAGCACCAGCCCTACAAACATCGTACCATAACCAATTTGTAGTATTTGGCTTCCTGTAAATGTACCGTCGATACTAGGTCTTGCTTGTTTAGATGACATGACGGAATCGATATCCCTGTCGTAATAGTTATTCAATGCACACACACCACCGATAACCATTGCGGTACCGATGACCATTATAAGCAGCGTAATAATATTTTCAAAAAATGAAAGACCGTGAAGCATGACCGCCAAAAACCCTGCAGCAAATGCCGGAATTAAATTCGCTTTTATAATGCCGTCTTTAAGCAACGCCTTAATACTCGATATATCTATATTCTTTTTACTACGATGTACATCTTCTTCATATACACCCTCTCGCATTTATACGCCTCCTTTCAAAATAGACATTTATCCTAATTCTAATGTATACAGCAAAGTTTTTCTACTCTTTCTGAAAGATTTTCTTTTTATATGTTCATAAAGTTGAAAAAAGGATACAAAACTCACGTAATATAAAGTTCCAATACTAACACACACTCTAAAATGTTATAATATGTTCAAAACTTTCAACGGGAATTATATATTCTTTCGCTATACTTACACTAGAATAGTAGTTGATTAAATAGTAACATATATCAGTGTGCAGAAATGATTTTATTTGCATATCGTTATATTTTCTACAACATTAATTGAGGTGTCTCCCATTGTATAAACGCTTAAAAATCATAGCTGTACTTACGACCATCACCATGCTTTTTGTTCAAATAGGTGGTGCGCTTGTCACAAAGACCGATTCCGGTGAAGGATGCGGTACATCCTGGCCGCTCTGTCACGGTCAAATCATTCCCAGTGAATGGCCATTGGATACAATTATCGAGATCGCTCACCGCGGTGTGAGTGGTATAGCAATTCTTCTTGTTCTTTTATTTAGTTATATGGCCTTAAAACACATGTCTCACAAAAAAGAGACAAAATTCTTAGTAGCAATGAGTATCGGATTTATCCTGGTGCAGGCACTGATTGGTGCTGCTGCCGTAGTATGGGGTCAAAACGACTTCGCCCTTGCTGCACACTTTGGAATCTCTCTTATCAGCTTTGCATCAGTCTTTTTATTAACTTTACTTGTTTTTGAACTCGATCAAAGCTTTGAAGCACGCAGTTTAAAGATACATAAGTTTTTACGCAATCAGATTTTTTATGTCACAATTTATATATATTTTGTTATATACAGCGGTGCGCTCGTGCGCCATACAGGTTCAGAACTTGCCTGCCTGGCCTGGCCGCACTGCCAACCGGGACGCTTCATGCCCATCAACTTTTTTGAATGGGTGCAAATGAGCCATAGATTAGCTGCAGGTATACTGATTATCTGGCTTATATTTATTGTTATACATGTGTTCAGACATTATCGTAAGCACCGCGTGCTTGTATACGGTTGGGGTGCAATTGGTACACTGATCTTACTTCAGGGATTAACCGGTGCAATTATGATATTTACACAGGTAAACTTAATCATTGCACTGCTGCACGCACTGTTTATTACACTGACCTTCGGCCTGCTCTGTTATTACATCATGTTGATTACGCGTGCAAGATAAACAAAAGACCTTCACATTTGTGAGGGTCTTTTTTAATGTACAAGTTCTTGTTTACGAATTTGTTTGATGACAAGAAGAGCTATACCGACTGCGATTGAAAAGCTTAAAAACGATGAACCACCTGCACTGATAAGTGGTAATGGTACACCCGTCAATGGAATCAACTTGGAAATTCCACCGAGATTTAAAAAGATTTGGATTGCAAAGTAACTGGCAACACCTGCTAGCACAACCCGGTAAAACATAACTCTGGTTTTCATTGCATAATGTAATAATTTAAACACCAATATAATAAAGAGCGTAAGGACAATGAGTACACCGATTAATCCAAACTCTTCAGCGAGTACTGCAAAGATAAAATCCGTATGCGCTTCTGGTAAATACCCGAGTTTCATAATCCCATCCCCGATCCCGGAGCCGGTAAATCCACCCCGTGATATAGCGATGAGTGAATTTGTAATTTGGTAACCCTGTGCCAGTGGATCTTCAAATGGATTCATAAACGTTTGAAAACGCCCGAGCTGATAACTGTCCAGCCACTGTCCCGTTCTCAGGAAATTTATACCGAATATCGCAAAAATAGCTGCAGCAATAGCGATGATACCACCGCCTATTGCTTTTAATGTGACACCTGAAAACATCGTAACCGCAATGATAATTGCACCGATAATCGCACCGGTACCAAAATCCTGCCACAACACTAAGAGTGCCAGAAATCCTATGATAATACCCGGTCCTAAATAGAGTTTAATATCGTTTAGATGATGACGCCTCGCGTGGAATACCTGCGCGAGATAAAGAATGACGGTTATCTTGATAAATTCAGATGGTTGAATTCGAAAAGAGCCAATATATATCCAGTTTTTCTGTCCATTAACTACTTCACCAAACATTGCGGTATACAGCAGAATGAACACGCTGAACACGACCATAATCATTTGGAATCTATAGTTTTGAAACAGTTGAATAGGCATGAAGTTATAGATAACAAAAATAATAAATAAACCGATTATAAAAAATATCACCTGCCGCACGAGATAGTGATCCGGCGGTGTGCCAAATAAGCGCTGAGAAGGAATCATACTCGCGCTGTAAATAACGACAAGTCCTATCAGACTAAGCGTAATGTATGTAAGCAATATCGTTAAGTCAAGTTGCTTCAAATGACTTTTAAATTGTGAATACCACTGATTGATTCTTGACAATTTCCCACCCCACTTAAAAAAGCCTAAAGACTAATAGCTTTAGACTTTACATATGCATTATGTATTTCTTGGTTTTAATTCTCTAGCTTCTGGATTCTCAAACGCATTCTCCCTAGGTTCAATACGTGCTGAGGCGCTAACGCCTGATGTTGTACGCATTGATGTATTGTGGTTTTGGTGCGCCATATAAGCTTCATGAACTTCAGAAACTTTTTGTTCAAGGTCATCTAAAATTTCTCTGCCCTGAACTTTATCTATGAGGTCTAATCTGACTGCAAATGCAATTTCTTTAGAAAGACCAAACATTTGTGTGTCGAGTACTTCTTCAAATACGGGACATTGTGGGGCTGTCAAATTATCCATTTGAACTTTTATCAATTGGATGATGGTTTGTGCATCTTTTTCTAGTTGCTCTATTGCGCGTTGTTTTAGATTTTCATCATGCATCACCACTTCACCCCTTTCGTAAACTCTCTTAAGATTTTATATTAGTAATTTTTAAAATGCAAGTGAACACAAGTCATCCCTATTTATTGAAAGACGCGTCTTTGTTACAATATAACTATATGGAAACAAGGGAGCTATGAGATATGATTATTCAAGTACAAGGTAATGTTGCATTCAAAATTACATTAGACCCATCAACATGGATATTTGATGACCGAAAGATTGATATTTCTGGGAAAAACCTAACAAGTGAAGACATCACTTTTGATGATGATAGAGAGTGGAACCGTTCAATTATTGAAGGTTCTTCAAAACCACCTACTTTAAAAACTGAAAAACAGTATAAAAGTAAGAAAGAAGCACTGACTACAGGTACATTTGCGATTGCACTTGCACCATTTTTAGAATATACAGAGCCGAACGCCGGTGAAGATGCGATGATTGTTTTTACAGATAGTGAATCCGGTGCATTGATTGAAATACCATATGCATCACGCCAGCATCTGTTTGCTTACTTCTGTAAGGATGGCAAACGACTCCATAGTGACGGGATGTTTGATTTATTATTTATTGAAGGTGACCAGTTAGAAACTGCGCTTGTGCATGTGGATGGTATTCGCATCGACTAAATGCATGAACATAAAAAAGACCAACGCACTGACGTCGGTCTTTTTTTGTATACAAATTATTCTTTACTTTCCACTTTACGCACTGCCATTTTAGACTGCTCTTTTGCCTGTCTTCGCTTCTCTTCAAGCGACGGTCCACCAGAGCCGCGTTCACGATGTAGACGAAATCGGTATATTGCTAAAATGATAGCAGCGATAATTAAACTTTCCCCTACCGGATAGAACACACCCATAAATGCCAGCACCAACGTCCCAAAAAACATGACGATATAAATCACAATGCTCTGCCACAGTTTTATCTTGCGTGCAAAACCGAGATTATACACTATGATCAATAACACATAAAGCGTGATAATTAAGTACCACATGCCTGTGTCCGGGTTCGTATCCATATTAAAGAGTCGTCCAAAGAAACTCAGACGTTCTGTTACATTGACGTTCATTAAGCTAAGCACACTGAAAATGTCTAACATAGTCATCACTGTCACTCCTGTTATCACTCACTACACACTTATACTATCACAATTTTATGCATCTTCTAATTTGTATTTCTCTTTCTTCTGCGCACGCTCCCGCATACTCTTATCGAGTATACGTTTTCTCATGCGTACAGTTTCTGGCGTTACTTCAACCAACTCATCATCATTGATATATTCAAGCGCTTCTTCAAGTGTTAAAGTTTTTGGTTTTTTCATCGTTGCAGTCTGTTCTTTCGTCGCACTGCGGATATTGTTTGCTGCCTTAACTTTTGTAATGTTAACCGTTAAATCATTCTCACGGGAGTTCTGTCCAACAATCATACCCTCATACACTTCAGTACCGGGTTCCATAAAGTTCTCACCACGGCCTTCGAGCTGAAGAATTGCATATGTGCTTGCGACACCTTTATCTAATGATACTAATACGCCGTTCCTTCTGCCACCAATTCGACCTTTTAACAGCGGACGATACTCTTCAAATGTATGGTTGATGATGCCGTAACCACGCGTCATCGACATAAATTCTGTACGATAACCAATTAATCCTCTTGCTGGTACGATAAAAATCAAACGTGTCTGTCCGTTACTTGACGTCACCATATCCACCATTTCACCTTTACGTGTTCCGAGTGATTCGATGATAGATCCCGTGTATTCATCCGGTACATCGATCTGCACACGCTCAAATGGTTCGCTTTTCTCG
>JBGYPO010000099.1:0-4367 GCA_041838435.1 Aliicoccus sp.
TATGATTATATGGGTGAAAAATAACCATACCGCCGGTGACCTAGAATCCGCGTTTGGTCGAAAGTACGAAATCGTATTTTTAGTAAATAAAGGTCAAAGAAAATTCAACGGCGAAAGACTGACGGACATTTGGGAATTTCCGAGGGTTTATGGTGATGGTCAATTACACCAAAATCAAAAGCCGATCGAACTAATTAAAAGGTGCATAGAAAAACATTCTGATGTGGACGAAGTAGTCTTTGATGGCTTCATGGGTTCGGGAACTACAGCTGCGGCAGCATTGGATACTAACCGTAATTACATTGGCTTCGAGCTTGATGAATATTATTTCAATGTTGCAGAAAAACGCATAAAGAATCACACCACGCAAACAGATATATTCGATCTTATATAAAAAGGTGATGCAATGAACATCGCAGAATTAATCCAAACAATCGACAAAACGATTCAAGATTCACATAAATATCAGAACAGCGCTGCTTCAATACGACTGCTGCGCATACAAAACGAAGTGTTGTTTTATCTGATTGAAAAAGGTGAATTGAACATGAGTGATAACCAACGCAAGTTTTATGATTTTATCACTCGGTTCAATCCAACCGATTTATACAAAGTGGCGGAACACTACCGAAAGTCAAAAGGTAAGCAGCCACTGAATTTTTACAACTAAGGAGAGATTACCATAATTAATTTTAAAATAGACGGTAAAGCACAACCGCAAGGTAGACCACGAGCAGTCCGAATGGGTGCAGGTGTCAGAATGTACGATCCACCGAAAAGTAAGGCATATAAACAGAGGGTGGCTGCAGTTGTGCGTTCACATATGAATTTAAACGGCATACAGACGATTACAGAGCCGATAGCAGTACATCTGAACTTTTACTTCACGCCGCCGAAATCATACAGCAAGAAACGTATACGGGCGATTGAAACGAAGGAAGAATTATTCACCAAGAAACCTGACGTCGATAATTTAGGTAAAGCGGTGCTTGATGGCATGAACGGAATTATGTTTAAAGACGATTCTCAAATTATCGGGCTCACTATCGGTAAGCATTACGGTCACAAGGATTATGTAGACGTGAAAGTACAAATCATCGAGAACGGAGCGGAATATTATGAATGAAAAAATGAAAGTTCATTACTCAAGTGAAACAAACGAGTGGGCAACACCGCAAAACATATTCGATGAATTGGACGATGAATTTAACTTTATGTTAGACCCTTGCGCTACTAAAGAAAACGCTAAAACGGATAAGTTTTTCACCATTGAAGATGATGGACTATCACAAGAATGGACGGAAACAACATTCATGAACCCACCATATGGTAGAGAAATAAAAAAGTGGGTCAAGAAAGCGCATGAAGAATCATTAAAAGGCACTGTTGTTGTTTGTTTGATACCAGCGAGAACCGACACAACGTACTGGCATGATTATATATTCAACAACGCTTGTGAAATACGGTTTGTTAGAGGACGGATAAAGTTTGGCGATAGTAAATCGGGTGCACCTTTTCCAAGTGCGATAGTTATATTTAATCATAAAAATGCTAGTGATCAGTACACACCTTATGTAACAACACAAGAATTTTAAGGAGATGAATATATGAGGGAATATGATTTTGGAAGGAATGTAATAAAGGAACATGTCGGTATAGAAGCGGCAGAAAAAGAAATTGACGAGGTGTACGACCGGTCGGAGTTGATGGAATCTATCCAAACTAAGACTAACAGGATGTTGCGCCAAATATATAATACCGAAACAGTAGAGCTATCAGAAGGTTATGAAGAAATAGGTCGGATGGTAGCAAACGAGATAGGTAGTTTCAATAGGACTCTTTAAAGTTGAAAAAAAGAATAACCCACGAAAGCAAGAAGACCGTGTATGTAACGACTCAGAAAAAGTGAGGAGAGTTGAGTATTATGAATGACGATATTAATTTCCCGGCAAAACCAAAGATAAAAAAAGATGTGGCTTCACCAGAGCTATGGAAAGACGTAAAAGGTTTTGAAGGACTCTATAAAATATCGAATTTAGGTAGGGTGATGACATTACCTAAAGAAAGGTTTTTTCCATCAACTGGGCAAGTCCAATTATTTGATAAGAAAATAATTAGTCCAAACAAGGTGGGGAGGACTAAAGAGTATCTTCAAGTACATCTTTATAAAGATGGCAAAAGACATAGGTTCTATGTGCACAGGTTAGTAGCGCTACACTTTTGCGATAATCATTTTGATGGAGCACAAGTGAATCATATAGACGGTATTAAAAATAATAACAGAGCCGAGAACCTAGAATGGGTTACTGCATCTGAAAACATAAAACACGCACACGAAAAAAATTTAATAAGTAAGCGAACTATTGGTAAAAGAATGAAATTAAGTGAAAAAGACGTTGAAGAAATAATCAATTTGAGAAACGAGAAAAAATTGACTTACAAAGAGTTAGCAACACTGTTTGATGTCGGTGCTTCAACCATATGTAGAGTTATGAAAAGGGAAGGAGCTTTTGTTAATGGATAAAGAACATGACGTTATCAATAAACCAACTTGGTATCACAAAGGCGGCATAGATGTGATCGGATATGCGGAGCGACAATTCAGTGTGGAGGAGCAACGGGGATTCCACAGAATCAACGCAATTAAATATGTATCGAGATACCGAGATAAAGGGACACCGTTAAAAGATTTGAATAAAGCGAAATTCTACATTAATAAATTGATTGAGCTGGAGCGTGATGTCGGTGCAAACGAATAGAATACGCAAAGTCTACGACGCTTACGATAACGGCAAATACATCACGACGGGTACAGCACACGATATATCCGCGGTATTCGGCATCAGAAGGGGCACTGTGAGCAATATAGTGCGACTGGGGCATAAACGTTACCGAATTATAGAAATCGGCCGCAGTGAACCTGTATACGCGTTATACGACTATGACAGATTTGTTGATACCGGAACGATTGAGTATTTAGCCCCACTGGCAAATATGACGATAGAAAATTTGAAGTTAAGACAATTCGATTCTTATAAAAAGAAACGCAATTTCAGATACACATTACATTTACTCGAGGGGGAACATGAAATGGTTAGAAATAAAATTGATTACAAGCGTACGGTTTACGAAGTGATCCGAGATTACGAAAGTACAATCGGCACACCGGAAGAAATCGCAGAACAGTTAAACGTCGGCCTTAGATTCGCTGCGAGTAACGGCAGAAAAGTTGGTTACCGCCATGCACAGATTAAAGCGGTTATGCAGGACACGATGGAAACACTATATGGCACTGTGGACGAAGTGGCGGACTTTATCGGTGTCACTCCCAGACAAATACAGCGTGTGTTGAATAACAATCATCGACCGGAAAAATACGAAGTGTCAGCCACTGGAAAATATGTTGTTGAAATTATCGGGGAACAGCGGAAGAAGACGGAGAAACCGAATACAGGCTATGTCAGTGTTGAGCCTGTGTACAATCACAAGCCAGTGCCAATGAGCGACTATGGGAAGCAGCTGTTCGAGTGGTCGACTAGACACCTACGGAGGGATGCGTGATGGAACTAAACAGAATATATAACGAGGACTGTCTAGAAGGTATGAAGCGCATACCTGACGGCAGCGTGGATGCAGTTATTACATCTCCTCCGTATAACATAAATAAAAAGTATGGGAGTTACAGAGATAACTTAGAGATGAATGACTACTTGATATTTTTGGCAAACGTATTTAGAGAAGTGTACAGGATAATGAAGCCACAATCTAATTTCATGTTGAATGTCGGAAAGTATATTGATGATAGTGGGAACGCTGTGCCGTTACAATACATTTTATTTCCAATGCTTGAAAAAATAGGTTTCAAATTTAGACAGGACATCGTTTGGTTTTTTAGTGGCGGATTATCAGCAACTAAGAAGTTGTCTGGGCGATACGAAAATATCATGTGGCTATATAAAGATGATTACTACTTCGACTTAGAAACAATCAGAGTGAAGGAATGGGCTGCATATGACAAAAGAAACAATCCTAACGGTAAAAATCCAACGGACGTGTGGAATTTCAACAGGGTGGCTTTTGGTGGGAATGAAAAAACGGAACATATATGTCAATTTCCATTAAAGATGATTGACAGATTGGTGAAGGGTTTCACTCCTGACCATGCGATAATATGCGACCCATTCATGGGAAGTGGCACAACAGCGATTGCCTGCACAGATAATGAACGCAACTATATCGGATTTGAAATAGATGAAGGATACCATGCGAAGTCATTAGAGAGAATTAAAAACCACGCAACACAAACAGATATATTCGGTGTACTGGAGGGCAACTAATGGCGAAAGTATATAACCTATACGACCATA
>JBGYPO010000100.1:0-22871 GCA_041838435.1 Aliicoccus sp.
GGTTATCTTGTTAATGACGGCTCTCGCTGATTAGATAGACGGGTTATCTTGTTAACGACGGCTCTCCCTGATTAGATAGGCGGGTTATCTTGTTAACGACGGCTCTCCCTGATTAGATAGGCGGGTTAACTTGTTAACGACGTTTCTAGTTGATTAGATAGGCGGGTTATCTTGTTAACGACGGCTCTCCCTGATTAGATAGGCGGGTTATCTTGTTAACGACGGCTCTCCCTGATTAGATAGGCGGGTTATCTTGTTAACGACGGCTCTCGCTGATTAGATAGGCGGGTTATCTTCTACTCGAGGAGACTTGGTAGATGCAATGGCTTCACACTCAGAAGATTATTAAGCTATCTTCTAGCTGTGAAGTTACCCGTACACAAAACATGGCCGCCGAACAGTCAAAATGACCTGTTCAGCAGCCTTTGCAAACTCTTACTCATAATCTAATTAACCTTCAACTACTTGCATATCATACATCTTTCGATAATCTCTATTCATTGCCATGAGTTCACGGTGGTCACCATGTTCTTTTATCTCGCCTTTCTCGAGCAACACAATTTGATCTGCATGCTGAATCGTCGACAGGCGATGCGCAATAATAAACGTTGTCCGGGACTCACTGACAACTTTCATAGCGTGCTGAATAATTTGTTCCGTCTCGGAATCGACGTTACTTGTCGCTTCATCAAGCACGAGCACACTCGGATTAAAGGCGAGTGCACGCGCGAATGATATCAATTGACGTTCACCAAGCGACAGTGTCGCACCGCGCTCTGGAATATACGTATTCATGCCATCATTCAGCCGATAAAGTAACTCTTCTCCCCCTACATCAATCAAGGCCTGTTGTGCTTGTGCTTCAGATATCGACTCACTATTCAGTCGTATATTATGAAGCAATGTGCCCGCATAAATAAATGGATCTTGTAAGACGATTGACATATACATCCGGAGATTTTTCTTATTTATGTCTTTCGTATCTTGATTCGAGAATAGTATCTCACCTTCTGTCGGGTCATAGAAGCGCATGAGTAAATTAATCATCGAACTCTTACCAGAGCCCGTGTGACCAACAAGTGCGACGGTCTCTCCTTGTGCGACATCAAGATTGATATTTCTAAGTACTTTATTTTTACCGTCGTACGTAAACGCAACATCTCTAAACACGATGCGTCCGTCAAAGTCTTTTAGTCTGCCATCTTCGACCGGCTCTTCTTCCTCATCAATCATCTCAAACACCTTCACACCGGCAACCCGAGCCTGCTCGAACACTTCGAGTTGACTCACAATATTTAATAATGGGTTAAAGAAGCGCGTGACGTAATCGACGAGCAAGTACATCGTTCCCACTGTCAATGCTTCTGCAGGTGATAAAAACATCAGTGAAAAAATGAGTACCATGAACGCAAATACCAGCGAGTTCAATGTACCTGCTAAATTGTACCCTGTGAACGAGTTCAACTTTACTAAGCTCGTCGAGCTCTTGATGTACTCATCATTAATTTGAGAAAATTCGTCATAAATCTGATTCTCACGATTAAATACTTGGATAATTGGCATACCATTAATCGATTCATTGATCATTGCATTCATATCGCTGTTTCGCTCACGCTTCGTGTGGTTGAAATCATTCGAATATTTCCGGTAGAGTACCATCCAAAGAATAATGATTGGCACAAACGCAAGCATGACAAGGCCTGCAAATGGATTAATAATGAATATCGCAACCAATATTGCGATCATTGTTAAACCGCTGACGAGTACTGTCGGCAATACAGCTGTAAAGAACTGCAATATCGTTTCAGTGTCGTTAGTTATACGCGCAACCACTTTACCAGCAGGTAAGTTATCAAAGTAACGAATCGGCAAGCGTTGAATATGTTCAAATACTTCATGGCGTAATCCTTGAACGACGCGTGCACCGGTGCCCTGCAAAACAATTTGGGCAAAATATGCAGCAATTGCATGGACAATCTTAATGATTGCAAAGACGATTAACAGTTGAATAATTGGCATGATGTCAATGTTACCCGCGCCAAGTTGAATATGGTCATCAAGAATTCTCATGATAATTAGTGGTCCCGCGAGTTCAAATGCCACCATAGAAATCATCAATATAATACCGAGTAAGAACCAATATTTATAAGGCAGCGTGTAATTAAATAGACGTTTAATTTCTTTCATAGTCTTCACCGCCTGTTAGATAATATCGGTTTTGTTCGCTATACCAACCGTCACTCTTCGCAAGTTCCTGATGGCGGCCAATCTCCACAATCTCGCCGTCATCCATCACAACAATCACTTCAGCATGCTGTACTGCTGATAAACGATGCGTCACAATAATCGTTGTTTTACCTTGTCGCGTTTCTTTGATGCTATCAATAATTCTGAGTTCAGTTTTCGCATCGACTGCACTTAATGCATCATCGAGGATAAGAATATCCGGGTCTTTGATCAAGCTTCTGGCAATTGATATACGTTGTTTCTGTCCTCCAGATAAAGCGACACCTCTCTCACCAACCAGTGTGTCAAGCCCTTCCGGCATGCGCGAGAGATCGGTATCAAATGCTGAATGCTCAATCGCCCGCATCAGTTCGGCTTCAGTCGCGTTCGGATTTCCAAACATAATATTCTCCCGAACAGTTCTTGAGAATAATATGTTTTCCTGGGAAACGTAGCCGATTTTCGCGCGGAGTTCACGCTTATTTAAGTCAGTGATATTAATACCATCGATGACGAGTGTCCCTGAACCCGGCGGATATATCTTAAGTAATTGTTTTATAAGCGTCGTTTTACCGCTTCCTGTCTTACCAACAATACCTAGCGACTCACCTGCACCCAGACGTATCGTGACATTCTTTAAATTCTCCCGATGACTGGATGGATATTTAAAATTCACTTTATCAAAATCAATATCCGTTTGCGTCAGGTGCATCGTTCTGCCGTCCTCGACATCATCATCCTTATCAAGCACGTCATGAATACGATCAAGTGACGCATTACCACGCTGCATCATATTAAAAAGCATGCCGAGTGCGAACATCGGCCAAATTAACATATTAAGATATACGTTAAACGTGACAATTTCACCTACCGTCAGAATGCCATCATTGACGAGCACTGCGCCGTACCCAAATGCAATAATGAAACTCGACGCCACGACCACTATCGTCAACGGTTGAAATAAGGCGTCCAGCTTTTCGACCTTCATAAATTTCTTTAAGTAATCACCTGTCATACCTTTGAAACGTGTCGCTTCAGCGTCTTCCTGCACATAACTGCGTGTCAGACGCACACCCTCTACAACTTCGAGCGCCGACTCATTCATGCGACCAAAGGCTGCTTGTGACTTCGTATGGTGCTTATGAATCATGCGACCAAGGAGGACTTCAATCACAATTAGAAGTGGTAATGGCAGTAACGCGAATAGCGTAAGCTCCCACGAAATTGTAATTGCCATAACGGCAATGATTGTAAACATATATGTTGTTGAATCGAGCAACGTCATGATTCCAAAACCGCTCGCCATATTCACACTCTTTAAATCATTCGTTGCTTTTGCCATTAAGTCACCCGTTTTATTTCTCTCATAAAAACTTGGTGATAACGATAAAAATTTCTGCATCAATTTCATGCGCAGTATACTTTCAATTTTATAAGCGCCACCATAAAGTAAATAACCCCAGGAATAACTCAATATGTATACCATAATGACAGTACCCATAAAGATCCCAAAGATAATCCACATCATGTTGAACGTGAGTGTCTCTGTGTTAATCGCATCAATCGTACGTCCGATTAATTGTGGCGGTATTACTTCTAAAATATTTGTCGTTATAAGCAGGACGACAATCATAATATACCGAAGTTTGTGTTGTTTAAAATACCATTTTAATTTGTTTAAAAATGCAAGCATACATCACCTTTTATATAGACAATACTATATCCTTATATCTGATTTTTAATTCTGCACAAAAAAAGTGCACACTATTTTTAGTGTGCACTTAAATATGCATAAAAATAGAGTGGTACGCCACCCTATGCATACATCTACAACATCAGACGATGTTGTCAATATATAGATGGCGCGTCAATATAAATTAAATCGTGTTGTTGTTGACATAGGTTGTTCATAACGGACGCCTCCTTCTAATTTATTAATATAAGTATATGCATAATTATTTATCAAATCAAGGTACTTTTGTAGTATTACTATAATTTCTTAAGCGGCAATTCAATATAAGACAAGCGATTTTCATCAAAGTAAACTGTATTATGCGCAGTCTGCATATTTGACGACGTTGCAAGATGCTCACCCGTGTTTAGGTTACGATCATACTTTGGAAACGCAGAAGAAGTAATTTCTACACGAATTTGGTGTCCTCTTTTGAATACGTTAGACGTATTCCATACATCGACATCAATCTCGTACACTTCACTCGGCGTCATCAGCACTTGTTCTGTCATGCCCGCGCGAAAGCGCATGCGTGTCATACCGTCAATCATGCGAATTGATTTTCCATTTGGATGCACATCTAAGAGCTTTACCATAAAGTCCGTGTCCTTGCAGTCTGAGCTCACAAATAATTTGGCACTGATTGGGCCGACAATTGCTGTGTCTTCCTTCAGAGGTTCTGAAGTATAAACGAGTATATCGTCCCTGCGCTCAATTGCAGAATAATCATCCGCACCACCGATTTGAGATGAAATAACATCTGTAACAAATGGCACTGGGTCGTTCGGATCATAGTCATATGAATCTGTACCGAATGTCACATCCGCTTTGTTCGGCGTGAGCAGACCATCACCATATCTTGAGTTCGCAGCACGCTTACTACTGATGTAATATTTCGTTGGCTCCGCATCAGGTAAAGGCCAGTTCGGTGCTTTTTCCCATGTGTTATTCCCCATTAAGAAATAATCTATGTTCAGGTTATCGTCACCAAAACCGTTATCTTCTTCTTTTAAATACTTATCGAAGAAACGGCGTTGATATCCACGTAAATCTATTATCGATTCCGGTCCAAAATCCAGTTCTCCAAGCGATGTCGATTGATTAATCCCATGCGGCCAAGGTCCCATCAATAAATAGTTATCTTTTGAGAATTTTTTCTCTGTCTCTGCATTAAACATGCGAGTGAAGTTTAGCGGTGTACCGACTTGCTCATCATCATACCAGCCTGAAATATGTAAGACAGGTAAGTCTATCTGGTCAAACTTCTCCTGGTATGCAACGTGATCCCAATACGCATCAAACGTTGTGTGCTTCATTTCTTCTTTCCAGTGTGCTGAATAACGTCCTGATGCCTCATCCATCTTTTCAAGTGGAAGTGTTTTATATACTTGTTCCCAATCGACAGCATCTGAATATTGCATCGTACGTCCACCCACCATGTAAATCCAATATGCAGAATGCGGTCCAGGTACGCCTGTCGGCCACTCTACAAATGGATCACTTGGTGTCACCATCGGAATCATTGCTTTTAATGATGGTGGTTGCTCTAGCGCTGCTAAGAACTGTACATGACCGAGGTAAGATCCGCCTAACGTCCCGACGCGGCCATTGCAGTAATCTTGCGCTGCCAGCCATTCAATCGTGTCATAACCATCCACACCATCGTTGCGGTATGGCGTGAATTTTCCATCCGAATCCCCACGCCCACGAACATCCATATACATGACGACATATCCGTGCTTTGCAAAATATGTGCCAATTTCATTGTTATTCTTACTTAATTTTAAATAAGGTGTTCTTAATACAATGCCTGGTGCCGGCGTCGATTCCGGCATATATATGTCTGCGGATAACTCCACACCATCTCTCATTGGTACGCGTACGTCTCTAGTAACTGTGACTTGACTCATTAAAATCCCCCTTAAGTATATTTATACTCAGTTTACTATAAAAATCCTATCATTAACACAACGAGCATATTAGTTCTAATTCGAGTTACTTTAGTTTAGAATATAGAAGCTAGGGAATAAGAAAACATCAAAATATCCACTGATATAAATCATTTGGAGGAAAAAATTATGTTCCACAATAAAGAAACAATTCATGTCACTGACGTTGTATTAAATGTAAGAGATCTATCGAAAATGAGACCGTTCTATGAAAATACATTGGGACTTACTCCTGTTGCAAAAACAGAAACCTCAGAAACATTCGAAATTGCAGATAGCGGGCACACAATAACTTTAAAAGAAGTTGCTGATCCAATCGATGAAAACCGCCGTGAGGCCGGACTTTATCATATCGCGCTTTTATTACCGACAAAAGAATCACTCGCTGATTTCTTATGGCATATGCATCAAAATAATATTCAGTTTGGTGCAGGAGATCACCATGTGAGCGAAGCGCTTTATCTGACTGACCCTGAAGGGAACGGTTACGAGTATTACATCGACCGTGATAAGTCGGAATGGATATGGAAAGACGAGCATGTCTACATGACGACAGAGCAAGTGGATGTGAATGCGCTCGTTGAGCACCGTACTGAAGCAGGTTTTAAAGGATTAGCAGATGGCACAGTATTCGGACACCTACATTTAAGAACGCATGATTTACAAGGGGCGCTGCCATTCTATACAGAAACAATTGGACTCGATGTTGTGACGAATTACCCGGGTGCATTATTCATGAGTGATAAAAAATATCACCACCATATTGCTGTGAACGTATGGTCTTCAAATAAAGCACGTGAGAATAACGAGCAGGCACTCGGTCTTAGTCATGTCTATGTGCATCATCCGACTGTGAACGAATCAGATATTGTATCGCCTGACGGTATTCATTTTAATTTAGTAGAAAAATTTAAATGATTAATTTTTAAGTAACGTCTATAATATATGTGATTCATACCATATATTATTATTCTGGGAGGCACGTACGAAGATGAAAGTAAACGTGAAAAAGAAACCGAAGTTTGCTGTTGCTGGCATGAACAAATGGGTAGAAGATTCAAATGAATGCACACGTATATGGGATCATTTATTTGAAGAGTATCTGCCTGGCATGCTGAGGAAAATTGGTGACGGTACGCGTTATGGTGTCTCACATGGGCGTACAGAGGGAATGGATGGGTTTTATTATTTAACGGGTTATGATGTGAAAAATGTCGAAGAAGCAAAGACACTCGACATGGACGTTAAAGAGTTCCCAGAAACAGAATATGCAATACTCGAGTTAGAAGGTCCTGTACCACAATGTTTAGAAGAGGGTTGGGCGCATTTCCGAACGGTATTCTTTGCACAAGCCGGATACGAACCAACAGGTGGTCCCGAAATTGAGGTCTATCATGAAGGTGACACTAAAAGTGCTGACTATAAGATGGAGCTATGGGTGCCGGTAAGAAAGACAAACTAAATTTAGCATGACATAAATAAGACCGTACATTTTTGAAATGTACGGTTTTTCTTTTAAATTTCGTAACGGTCATCATTTTCCTCATCTGGATTAAGTGCATCTTCATTTATCAATCGCTCTTCACGCTCGAGTTCTGACTCTTGCTGTTCAATATCGTTCTCGACTTGTTCGATGAGCGCTTCTTCGTCTTCAATAGACACCTCAGCGTCTTCTAAATCAAGTTCTTCTTGTTCAATTAATGCTTCATCGTCCTCAATATTAGACTCTTCCTCTATAATGTCACGCTCTATATCTTCTATACGTTTATTATTATTTCCTTTAAACATAATGTCATCCTCCATGTACAATATTATTTAACGATTTATACCCTGTTTTCTCTTGTTATTAACCGTTTCCTGACAAGAATCTCTCAGACAGTGTTTTCATTCATGTTATTTTGATAAAATTGAGACGATGTAAATATAGGAGTGATGAAATGAAAATGGAATTTAAAGAAAAAGATTTGGACCTGCAAAACATTATTACGGACCAGGTCAATAAATATTTGAAGCGTGACCTTGGCACCTTACCCGCTTCTCGTGTTGCCAGTCAAACACTGATTAACAAATATGAACGTATGGCAGTCCCAGAAGACGGTAGAGATATTTATGAAATTTTAAACGAACTCGACAATGAAGTACTTGAATACATACACCGTGGGAATCATCCGCGTTCATTTTCATTTATACCTGGGCCCGGCTCAAGACTGTCGTGGCTTGGTGATATTTTAACTACAGCAAACAATATTCACGCATCAAACTTTAAGAATGCGAATATACCGATTAGTATCGAACGAAACTTAATCAATTACTTTGCTGGGAAGCTCGGTTGGCCAATTAAACCTGCCGGTGGTGTATTCGTATCGGGTGGCTCTGCTGCCAACTTAACTGCCATTGTCACGGCTCGTGATGAAAAAATCGAGTTACAGGATTTACATAAAGCAACCGTTTATATTTCAGATCAAGTCCATCATTCAATCACAAAAGCATTTCATATTGCCGGCTTCTTAAAGAAAAACATCCGCAGAATCCCTGTGTTTGATGACTTCACAATGAAAGTTGATGCTTTGAACGCAGCAATACAACACGATAAAGCGCAGGGTTTTATCCCGGTGACGGTTGTGGCAACTGCTGGTACGACGAACACAGGTGCAATTGATGATTTAAATGGAATCGCCGATGTATGTGACGCGCATGATACATGGTTACATGTTGACGGCGCGTATGGACTCAGTCATTTGCTGTCATCTGAAGGTCGCGACTTATTCCCGGGCATTGAACGCGTGGACAGCGTAAGTTGGGATGCCCATAAATTATTGTTCCAAACATATAGCTGTGCCATGGTTATTGTGAAAGAGAAGCAGCATTTGTTAAATAGTTTTAGTGAAGAAGCGGAATACTTAACAGATATTCAAAGTGATGATGACGTCATTGATCCAGAGATGATTGGTATGGAGCTGACACGCCCGGCACGTGCGCTTAAACTATGGATTACGCTCCATGTATTGGGAGAATCTCAGTTCCGTGCACGCATCGACTACGGTCAAGAACTGGCTCGGTTCACTGAGAGTGTTGTTGAAGAGATGGATAACTGGAAGATTACATCCAGTGCGAGCCTCTCCATTTTAAGCTTTAAATACGTGCACCCAAGTTTGACTGAGTCTGAAAATAATAAGGTCCTTGTGAATGCTGCACAGCGCATGGCCGCTTCAGGTTATGCAGTCACTTACACGACGGAACTGAATAAACAGAAAGTGATTCGTATGTGTACGATTAATCCAGAGACAACGCGTGACGACATCATCGGTACGTTAAACCGCTTGAATGATTTTGTGGTAGATGAAGTAGAAAACGTACGTCAATAATAGGAGGTCAAGATTATGAAATGCCCATTTTGTGAGGATAACATGCAATCAGGTTACATCAACGCACGCATGGACATCGTGTGGACACCTGAAAAGAAAGCACACGACGAAGATCCAACGTTGGACACACATGCTGTTTTATTACCTGAAGAAAGCCGTTTCGAAGAAGAGAATAAAGCAGCTTACTACTGTCACGGTTGCGAACGCGTTGTAGTCAAGCCGAAATTTTAGTAGGTTATGGGGCGGGGTTTGCTTGCGTGGCGTTTATCGGGGAGTGGAGAGCGCTCCGGTATACGTTAGGACGTTTAACGGGGAGTGGATAGCCCTCCGGTATACGTTAGGCCGTTTATCGGGTAGTGGAGAGCCCTCCGGTATACACTAGACGGCCTAGCTACTCTATGAGATTCCTCATCGAGAAGGTAAAGCACTCAACAGCTCTATGAGATTCCTCATAGAGAAGATAAATCACTTATTGGCTCTATGAGATTTCTTATGGAGAAATTAGGGTCAATGCAATCAGAAATTTCATTAAACCCAAGATTTTTATCCTCCTTTATAGTATGAATCATGCGTAATCGGGAATACTACATAAAACTCAACTTAAACGAGGTGTGTTATGTGAAGGAACATTATCGGTTAATTGTACTAGGCGCAGGTGCTGGCGGTATCACATCAACTTCTATGATATTACGGAAGAAGAAGGAACTGAAAGGAGATACACTCATTATTGACCCGAGTGATTATCATTATTTTCAACCTGGTTTCCCACTCGTCGGAAGCGGTGAACTTAAATTAGAAGATACAAGAAAGCGCATGGTGGATGTTATACCAAAAGGCGCAGTTTGGGAAAAATCCAGGGTAACTGCCGTAGATCCGAAGAAACATGAAGTGACAACAGAAGATAAAACGTTTACTTATGATTTCTTGTTGGTAGCATTAGGATTAGAATTAGACTTTGATGCTATTGAAGGTGTTAAAGAATCGTTAGGTAATAATGGTGTGACAACGACTTATTTATATGATTATCTCGAATACACATATCAAAAGTTAAAAGAAGTTAAGCATGGAAATATTATTATCACTAAACCGAAGTCAGAAATTAAAGGTGCAGTTGCTGCGGAAAACTCATTATTTACGATGAAGGACTTTGAAGATATCTACCATCATAAGAATGTACAAGTCTTATTTAGAAGCGGACGGAATCGGCTATTCAAAGTAGATAAATATAACCAAAGTCTGACTGAAGTAATGGAAAAACAAGGCATAGACTATCAGTTAGACCGTGAACTTGTTCGTGTTGATGGTGTGAATAGGTTTGCAATGTTTAAAGACTTAAAGACCGGAGCAGAAGAAAGACTTCCGTTCGAGATCCTAGTTATAACGCCACCACAACGCGGTCCAACTGTATTAAAAGACAGTCAATTACTCGATGAAGAAGGCTGGGTCAAAGTCGATAAATATACACTGAGACATTTAGACTTTCCGACAGTGTTCAGCCTTGGAGATGCAACGAGTTTACCGATTACAAAGATGGCGGCTTCTGTTAGAAAGCAAGTGCCAGTTGTTGTTCAAAACATGATAGATGTGATGGATGAAAGATCACCATCACAACGTTATAATGGCGATACTGCAGCGCCTATAGCGACTGAAATCGGCCGTTTAATACTTGCTGAGTATGATTATGAACGTATTCCCAAAGAAACAACATTTTTAGATCAATCCAAAAGCAATTTATTTCTATACCAGTTTAAGAAGAGATTGATTCCATTTATGTACTGGAACGGTATGATGAACGGTCGCACTTAATTTATATAGTCAGTTGCATATTGTGCAGCTGACTTTTTATGTGTAAAATTGGAATTATCAGAATTCTTATACACATCATGAGGTTTTACTGCTATAATTTGTTTACACTTTATACACTCAGGAGGAGAAAAAATGAAATTCTTAAAACCAATGAGCGCAATTTTTGCAGCTTCATTATTGCTCGCGGCATGTAACGATACTGAAGAGGATACGGACACAACTGACGATACAGAGGATGTAGAAGAAGTTGAGGAAGTAGAAGAAGATACTGACGAAACTGCAGAAGAAGACGCAGACACTGAGGAAGAAGTAGAAGAAGATGCGGACACTGAAGAAGACGCGGATGCTGAAGAAGACGCGGACACTGAGGAAGATGCAGATTCTGATGAAGATACTGAAGTAAGCGAAGAAGAAATTGAAGAGGAACTCGAAGCTGCTGCTGCAGATTATGAAGACGTTGAACTTGAAGTTGGACTTGTCACAGTTGCAACTGGTGGTTCATCTGGTCCATATAATATTATTGCAACTACATTAACTGATGGTTGGTCTAGAGCATTCGATATTAACGCACGTACTGAAACAACTGGTGCATCTGCGGAGAACTTAAACTTAATGGCACGTGAAAACGTTGAGATGTCATTTGTTATGTCTGACGCCTTAATGCAGGCAGTTAACGGTGAAGAATCTTTCAGTGAGCCAATTGAAAATGTTCAGCAAGTCGCTGCACTGTATCCGAACTTTGTACAGTTAATTACAACTGAAGGTTCCGGAATTGAAAGCATTGCTGATTTAGAAGGTAAACGTGTTGCTGTGGGTGACCAGAACTCTGGTGTAGAAATTGCATCACGTGCGATTATTGCCGCACATGATTTATCTTACGATGATTTCGAAGTTGACTACTTAGGTTATGCTGAAGCGGCTGAAGCTATGCGCGGCGGTACATTAGATGCGGCGTTCTTAACATCAGGTTTACCAAACGCATCAGTTATGGAATTACAAAACTCAGTGGATCTGGTCATTGTTCCTATCGATGCAGATGTAATCAGTAACATAGAGGAAGATTACTTTACTTCAATGGATATCCCGGCAGACACATATGGCAATGAAGAGGCTGTACCGACAGCTGCAATTATGAACGCGTTAGTTGTACGTTCTGATCTTAGTGAAGATGATGTGTATTGGTTAACGAAATACCTATTTGAAAACTTAGATACATTATCGAACTCTCACCAGGCAGCAGATGATATTAGTGTAGAGAATTCACTTGATAACATGGTAATTGATGTTCACCCTGGTGCACAGCGTTACTATGACGAAGTTGAATAAGACATCAATATCAGTAATAGGGAGCATTCTTGTAGTGCTCCTTTTTACTTTATTGTTTCCCACAAAACATATCGTTTTAAGTGCAGATGGTTACGACTCACTTTATCTGAAACCTGAAACTTTTGAATTACACTGGGTCCATTCTATTGAAAAAGAAGAATGGTTCGAGGTTTTTGAAGTTGATGGAAGCGGTTTAATTTTAAGCACATCACACTTTAAAACATTTGGTGCCGGCGTACCAAGTAATTCTGATAAAACAACCTACATAGAGGATGGGTATGTCGTCTACATGATTGATGATCGCTATGAAGATATATATTTAAATGTTTCTGAAAACGTAGACACGCACATCATCCAAAATAATCAAGAATATATATTATATGAGTGGTTTGACTCATATGTATCAGTCAATATTAGTATTGAATATGTACCGCTCATTTTTAGATTATAAGGGGGTAACCTTATGGACAAGCGCAATGATGATGAATTAAGAGACCAAAAATCATTGTCCACAACTGATACTGATACAGATGAACCAGCAGTGGCTCCTGATACGCAGGCAGTATTGGAAAAATTCGATAGAGATTCTACAACGCGTAATTATCGTTCAAAAACAATATATTATATCATGATGATTATCGCGATTTTATATTCATTGTTCCATATTTATCTTGTATTCAACCCTATTCCAACGCTGCAGGCACGTTCAATTCATGTAGCTGTTGGACTTGTATTAATATTCTTACTCTATCCAATGTATAAAAAACAGGATAGAGGAAAAGTACCCGTCAGCGACTGGATACTCGCAGCTCTCGGAATTGCCACTGCATTGTACATATATGTAGAGTACACTGCAATCATGACAGAACGCGGCGGTATCCCGAATACACCTGACATTATCATGGGTATACTTGCAGTCATATTGGTACTGGAAGCAGCAAGGCGTGTTACCGGTATTATTTTACCGATACTGGCACTTGTCTTTTTATCATATCCATTCTTTAGTCACATGGATTTCTTACCGAATATGATGATGACCCGGCAATATGATATTGGGGATATCTTTAGACAGCTATACTTAAGTACTGAAGGATTATACTCTACTGCAATCGGTGCGTCCTTAAACTTTATATTCCTGTTCATACTATTTGGTGCATTTTTACAAAAGTCCGGAATGGGTCAGTTCTTTAATGATCTTGCCTTAGCCATAGCAGGCGGATATAAAGGAGGACCGGCAAAAGTTGCCGTTGTCTCAAGTGGTTTTATGGGAAGTATCAACGGAGCAGCTGTCGCAAACGTTGTAAGTACAGGCGCATTCACAATCCCTCTTATGAAAAAAGTTGGGTATGATAAGAACTTTTCTGGTGCGGTTGAAGCCAGTGCCTCGGTTGGCGGACAGATTTTACCGCCAATCATGGGGGCCAGTGCATTTATCATGGCAGAAACAACTGGTATTAATTACGGTGTAATCGCACTTGCTGCGCTGTTCCCGGCAATCCTTTATTATTTTGCTGTTATTTTGCAGGTTCACTATCGTGCTAGCAAAAAGAACCTGCAGGGTATATCAAGAAAGAATTTACCGGTAATAAAGGAAGTAATGATGGAGCGGGGTCACTTACTGATACCTATTGTCGCATTAGTGGTAATGCTCTTCATGAACTTCCCGATTTCAAGAGCAGCTTTATATACGTTATTCTTAACTGTCATTATTGCGATGCTGCGTAAAACGACTCGCATGTCTGTGAAAGATGTCTTTATGGCACTTGCAAGCGGTGCGCAACAGGCTTTATCCGTTATGATTGCCTGTGCGGTTGTCGGTATTATTATCGGTGTCGTTTCGTTAACTGGTTTCGCTTCAATCATGACATCTGCAATTGCAAACCTGGGTGCGGGCAGCTTATTCTTAACGTTATTCTTCACGATGATCGCGTCAATGATTTTAGGTATGGGTTTACCGTCAATCCCGGCTTACATCATTACAGCAACTATGGCAGCACCGGCGCTCGCTGAATTTGGTGTACCAATTCTAGTTGCACATATGTTTGTATTCTACTTCGGTATATTCGCAAACGTGACACCACCTGTAGCACTAGCTGCCTTCGCGGGAGCAGGTGTTTCAGGCGGAGATCCAATGCGAACCGGATTTCAAGCGCTTAAACTGTCAGTTGCAGGCTTCTTGATTCCGTTCATATTTGTATATGAGCCTGCCATGTTACTTATTGATACAGAAGGGCTTGTTACAAATGCAAGAGAATATCCAGTTGCTAATGCGATAGACGTTGTTATCGTTGTCGCCTCCACCCTTGTTGGACTCACTGCTTTGGCAGCAGCCCTTGAAGGATGGTTTATGCGACGCATCAATTGGATAATGAGGGTACTATTAATTGCATCCGCCGTGTTACTTATAGTTCCAGAAGTTTGGTCTGATATCGTCGGCGTTTCAGCGGCAATCATTATTCTTAGCGTAAATTACATTGCGTTTAAAAAGCTTGGTGACGGTCACGAAGACACCGAGCCGCAAAACATAGATCTAAAAAGTGTATAAAATATAAATCTGATTTCTATTTGATATAGAAATCAGATTTTTTTAATTACAGCTGAGTAAGCCGTTTACCCATCGCTCTAAATATTAACGCACCAATTGATGTAGTAATTAGTGTTGAAATAGTAATTGATACAAAACTTACCCAAAAAGGCAGGCCTGCAACAGCCAACAGCATCCAACCGACAAATACACCACATAATACGCTAAAAATTGAAACATTTACCCAGACATTCTTTATATAGTAGCTGATTGTATACGCAACTGCACCGATGCCCACTCCAACAAGCACATCGAGTATCCCTAATCCAGAGAACATGTTTGCAATTCCCACACCAATCAACACACCCGGTATAAATTTTCGATTAAAAAATGGAAGTACAGACAGCATCTCACTTACTCTGATTTGAATCGCCATTGTACCGATTGGATTTATTACTGTAAGCGCTATGTATATCGCGGCTATCACCGCATTGTATACGATATATTTTGAATTCATTTATATGTTACCTCTTAATTTCTTTATTAATGATACTATAGTATCAAACATGACAAATACATCACAGGAGTACGCCATGCATAACATTTACAATTATAACAGAACGATTTCACAAGATAAAAAAGACATATTCAATTCTTTAGAAGATGATGATTTAATTCTGGATAATTTTAGTTTATTAAGTGGACTTGAATACTTAAATCAGGAAAAACGAGTAGCAGGCACACAATTTCTAATTCATCTGAATATTAAAGGAAAGATATATCGTTTTAAATCAAAGATTAATAATTATAATGAACCAGAATCCGTGGTTGTTGAAACATTCACGAAGTATGGAACAATACATAGTCAATTAGTATTATCTGAAACGAACGCTGGAACCGAATTAGACATTCGGTCAGATATAGACAATCTCAATTTTATGACAAAGACAGTTTTAGTCATTATGCAGCCCATTTTAAAGCGTGCTTTAAATCGCAGTATCGATAACTTCTTAAATCGTTTAGAGAACATCTACACATAAAAATAGTCCAAACAACTTCTTAAGAAGGTTTGGACTAAACTGTTATTTAAAGATAATCCTGCACGGTAGTGTGTGTTTCTTTACCGAACTCCGCACTGCTCAATAACTTAGCTAACGCGCCGGCAACAACCTCTGCAGATAATAATTGATTATTACTTTTCAGGCCTTTAAATCTCTCTAAGTCCTTGAATTCTTCTTGTTTTGAATTACGAATCTCAACCTGCATATCAGTATCAATAACACCTGGTCTGAAAGTAACAGCTTTCACACCATTTTCTGCATCCTTTTGCTCCAGATTAACGACTTCAGTAAACATATTTAAACCCGCCTTCGAACTGCAGTAAGCACTCCAACCCGATACCGGATTTATTGCTGCACCACTAGAAATATTAACTACTTTTTTGATGCACTTAAGATCTTTTAACCACTCAATGAGTCCATTCGTTAAGATAATTGGTGCGAGCACATTAATCTTGTAACTATTTAAGTAACCTTCGACACATGTATTATCAGTTCGACTTACCGGTTTAACCGTACCAGCGTTGTTGATAAGTATAACTTCATCTTCATCATTAAAATTATAATCACGCTTAATCTCTTCAACAACATTTTCAACAGATCCTTCATTAGATAATTCACATGTATATTGTTTATCTATATACGCATTATCAGAAGTTGTTCTAGTTATTCCAATAACGTGATCTGATTTATACTGGTTGACGAGGGCTTCTCCGAGACCCCTGTTTGCACCAGTAATTATAATATATCTCATTATGTATCCCTCCCTAAATATTTTTCTCTATCATTACATTACCACCAAAGCTTTACATCTAATCACTAATTCAAGAGTTTTAACTGATAACAATTACTATATTTAAAATTAAATTTTAATTTAGTCATAATCATTAAGTATAGCGTTATAACGCATATAGTTATAACGTTATATCGTATATAATTACTTGTTTGAACGTGAAAATTTATGTCCTTTCAGTTACGATAGGTATAGTTAATTCACACAAAGGAGAGCTGAATGTGCACATTAAATATTATCCATTAAATGAAGCAGGAACTAATTGTTATTTTGTCTACGATGAATCGAAGGCATTAATAATTGATCCGTCAGGAGAACCTGAAATAATCTTTGAAGAAATAGATAACTTAAATGTTGAAGTTGTAGCCATTTTACTTACACATGCACATTGGGATCACATTATTGCGCTTGAAGAAGTAAAAAACAGATATGATGTTGATGTCTATATTGGTGCAGAAGAATCAGACTGGCTGCAGCATCCTGAAAAGAATTTATCTGTGAGAGCTCCAATGCATATTGGAGAATTATCTTTTAATATTATGCCAAAAGTGCTGGATGAAGGTCAGTACAGTATTAAAGGTATTTCTTTTACAGTAATTAAAGCACCGGGACATTCTCCTGGAAGTTTATCGTATCTGTTTAGTGATTATATTGTCTCAGGTGATGTACTATTTGAACGAGGGATTGGACGTACGGACCTACCGGGTTCCAATCACGATGACTTAATGCAATCAATTCAGAATAAGCTGTTTACATTACCTGATCATTTAACAGTTTATCCAGGACATGGTGACTCAACTACAATTGGTGAGGAAAAGAATCACAATCCGTTCTTCAAATAAAAATGTTTCACGTGAAACAATTAAACCGAATAAAAGTGTATAAGGAGTATTAATATGAAATTTTATAGTGCTGTGAAATTGCCTGAGCATGTTATCAAACCACTTAAAGACTCGGGGTATGAATTGGTTATGCACGATGCGTTAACCACTCCATCAAAGGAAGAAATCTTATCTAATATTAAAGGCAAGGATACCTTAATCACTGGTGTAAACACTCCAGTTGATCAAGATATTATCGAAGCAGGCACTGATCTTAAAGTGATTAGTAATGTCGGTGCCGGATATAATCATATTGATATTAATGCTGCAAAAGTGCGTAATATCGTCGTTACGAACTCACCTGCTGATGAATCTACAGCATCGACTGCAGAAAATGCCATTATGCTGATGTTAATGTTGAGCAGAGATATAAATAATGCTCAGCCAATAGCAGAAAACAATAATTTTGATGGCTGGCAGGTTATGGGATATTTAGGCGGCAACCAAATGAGTGGTAAAACTATTGCTATAGTTGGCCTCGGTACAATTGGGCAAAGAATTGCCAAAATGGCTGAGGGCTTTGATATGAATATCGTGTATGTTGAACTCGAAGAAAAGTCTGTACCGTATAAACGCATGACGTTGGAAGATGCTCTTCCCATTGCCGACTTTGTAGTATTACAAATGAATTATATGCCACAAAATCACCATATGATTAACGCTAGTACATTTAACCTCATGAAATCATCAGCATTTTTAATTAATAATGCACGAGGCGGCATCGTCGATGAGAATGCACTGGCAGATGCGCTTGATCAAAACTTAATTAAAGGCGCTGCTTTAGATGTCCATGAATTCGAACCGGTAATTAGCGAGAGATTGAGGAATAGAAGTAACGTTGTATTGACACCGCATATTGGGAACGACACGATAGAAGCACGTGATAAGATGGCTGAAACAGCTATAGATCAGGCTTTAAAGGCTTTAACAGATAAGCCTTTAACATATCAAGTAAACTAGTATTACATCGTTATAACGGCATTAAAAAAGCTAGTGAGTATATACTCACTAGCTTTTTACATGAGATTACTCTGCAGAATCTTCTTCTGATTCTTCTTCAGTAACTTCCGCATCTTCGTCTTCAACGTCTACATCTAAATCATCTTCAGTCGCCGACTCGTTGCTTGTTGGCTCATCATATAAGATATCATGATTCTCTCTGAATGCTTCTACTGATTCAAACTCATCAAATCCTTCATAAATTACGCCGACCTCTACTGTGATACGTCCAGTTTCATCCGGGTTATATGCATCAGCAAACATAGCAGTGTTTGTTACTAATCCCTGTTCTTTATCAATTACAGATACTAATCCAAATGTTTTAGATTCTTCATCAATACCTTCGAACATAAAGCTGTTTTTAGAGTTAATAATCTCTTCAACTTCATCCTCATCACTTTCTACTGTAATTACATAATAATCATCATTTTCATAAACTACAGCATACTCTTCTAACTGTAAAAGAATATCTTCAAGTTCTTCATATCTATAATAGAAAACTTCATTAATATCTCCAACTGATTCTGTTAATGATGATTCCTCGACACCTGTTTCTGTGTACATGATTAACTCATCAGTTTCCTCGTTACCATATACGTTCGGATACATGTCTTCGCCAGATACTATGAATGTCTCCATTTCGATATTATCATTCGTTTCATTCACAAATACATCCATTGAAGTATAGTTTTCTTCAATGATCGAGTCATTGTTAACGTCTAAAATCGCAACGCCCAGATCAAGTGACCCTTTATACGTTTCAAAATTTTGAGTTTCGCCTAAGATTTCATCAAAAGTAACTTCTGATTCTTCTAAGTCAGATAGCTGACTTAATAAATCTAACGCAATAACTGCCTCATTAGATAAATCCTCATATAACTCATCAGCTGTCTCCTGTGCACTTACATTAATAGCTAAAGCACCGATAGCAGTTATAGACAACACACCTGCAAATAATTTTTTCATGTTTAATAGACCCCCAACTTTAAGTATATTGTTATATACCCTAAAGAATTATTTATAAAGAAGTTTCTATGAAATTATATAATCTTCTTTATTTTCTTGTGTTGATAAAGTGCTTCTTCTCTTCTAACAATGCTTCAAAACGTGCATCCAGTGCTGCTGTTGAACCCTCTGCCATATCGCTGAGTACCTCGGCTATTTTATTCTCAATAAGCAGTAATGCATCATCATCAGTGACATTTTCAACAGATGACTGTTCAACCAACGATTGATTTTCAATCCTATATTCTCTGTCGGTCACACTTTCTATAAACTGACGATCGTGTGAGATTAAGATGATTGTGTTTGGATATCTCAACAGCATATCTTCAAGTGCTTCGAGCGATTCTAAATCTAAAAAGTTTGAAGGTTCATCGAGAACTAACACATCACATTGTCCCAATAATACTTTAACGAGCTGAACTTTTATTCTTTCACCACCGGAAATCCATTTTACCTGTTCGAATACTTTATCTCGTTTAATATTTAAACGCGATAACATTGTTCGCGCTGTTTGCTCGTCATATAAACTATCTTCGAGTACATTTTCCAATATTGAAGTGTTAATATCTAAACTTTCTAATTGCTGATGAAAATAACCGACGCGTAAATGAGGATGTGAATCAAGCAGTGTTTTAATTAGCGTTGTTTTACCTGCACCATTATTACCTGTAATTGCAATCTTCTCTTGGTTACGAATAAATAATCGTACGTCACTAATTAAGCTTCGCCCTCCCGCTTTAATATCACCCTCATATCGCATGAGTATCTTTTTACCTAAACGCGCTGCATCATGATGATAAAAACGCACTTCAAGTTCTTTTTCGGGTTGTTCCACTTCTTCAAGTCTATCCATTCTGGCCTCAAATGCTTTGGCAGACTTGAATAGTTTTTTCTGTAATTTATTAAAATACGGACTCGAACCATCATCCCCATGATCGACAGAACCCGGTGCTACATTAGAACGTGTTGCCTGATCACGTTTTCGTTCAATCTTTTTCTTTATTTCATTCTTCTCATTGATATACTGTCGATACTCTTCTTTATGACGTGTTTTTCTATGGTTTAAAACTTCTTTATAATGTGAGTAATTGCCATTATAAATATTTAATTCTCCATTATCGATTGCCCATATCTCATTCACAATACTATCTAAAAAGTATCTGTCATGTGACGTTACAATAACGATACATGGTAAGCGTTTAATCTTTTCTGTTAACCAGTCTCGATTATTCTCATCTAAATGTGTTGTAGGTTCATCTAACAATAATATTTGTGAAAGTGACTTTAACCCGTCCAGGAGATAAGCTTTTGCTATCTCACCTCCACTGCGATTATCACTCTTAGGCTTAAGTTGTTTAATCAAATTAACATCATCATTATTACTTCTAATATGTTCTAATAACGTCGTTTTACCGCTTCCGTTTTTTCCAACTAAACCTATGATTGTAGGTGACTTCACGGTAATTTGTGGTAAATCCAGCAAAGGTTCACCTAGTATCTCGAGTGTCTGACTATTAATTTCCAGCATAATAAAAACCCCTATCCATAGTCAGAATAAGGGTACAGAAAATAATCTCATATAAAATGATGAGTAGGTTGTCCTGATATAATCCTTATTCTGACGAATTTTACGCATACTAAATAGCAATTGCGTATTCATTTGTCGTTGATTGAATAAGAATTAATTGTACATATCCCTAACTCCACCACTTTCTTTAAGTTACGGTTAATATAGCACCACATTAATATTTTGTAAAGGCTGTATATTAAAGTAATGCCGTTATAGTTGTGAAATAATTTATTTTATATAAATGAAAGTTAAATCTTCTTGCATCTTTTCCCCTAATACAAATGACTTAATATATCCTGATTTAATCATCATGCGTTGTGAGGCTATATTGGGATCATGCGTTATACCGATGATGTTTTTATGAGGATATTCCAACACAGTGTCTTTAGTGATTTTAGAAAAAATCATACTCCCCAGACCAATATTTCTAAAATCACTTTCACCTATCGCGATGCCTATCTCTACTGTATCGTCGTCATGATGCACAATATCGTAGTAACCTATCATTTTATTGTCATAATAAATTGAGTAGCGTTTAAATACTTCAGACTGCTGCTCGATCACACCAAGCCACCATGAAGATATCTCCTCAAAAGTCATGTTCTGTGACCAGTCATTTGCAATGCAGAATGCCCTGTTTTGAGACCATTTATAAACAGGCTCAATTTGTGATATATCTAGTGAACCGAATGTAATATCTTCTATTTTTTTATTTAGAATCAGTGTTCGCATATAAGGCTCATCATGTATCAATAATGATTCAAACAATTCATAAGCATATCTATCGGTATTATCGACTTCCAGACTGAGTTCTGTAACACCCAATTTTGTGAGGTGTGTCAGTTTAATATTTAATAAGCTGCATAACCGCCCTTGAGCTGCTACATCACTAAAATAAACATAACCGATATCTTTCGATTGCTCAGTCGCATCATACATCAGGAGAAATGCTGTGATATTCCCCAGATCATCATATATGACAATAGAATGCTCATGATCTAAATCCGGACTTATGAGTGCTTTCCAATCTTCTAAAGACATATCTGCCATAGGATTAGCCATGTGAGTTTCTTTATATATATTATATGATTTAGTTAACAGAGATTCATCAAACTTAAATCCGCTGTCCGGTCCTTCTTTTATGTGTGTTGATAGATAATCTATTACATCAGAAATATCGACATCCTGCTCATACGTACGTCTAAATTCTATAAAACCAGCTCTAATATAATCTTTAATATCCTCATTACTCATCGCTCTCAGTATTAAGTGATGATGTGGATATTCATTTCTTAACTGCTTCACATATTCTTGGACGTTCGTATCAAGTTTCTTAATATAAGCTGCATCAGGATGAACATCATTAAAATACACCGACTGTTTTAACCCGCTCATTGTATTAACTCCAATCGATAAATAATCGTGTGAATTGATGTCTCAAAGCTCAGGTTCTCATAAAAGCCTGCCAAAAATTGATCATCAACATCAACTCTCAAGTACGCTTCGGTAATATCATCATATTCAAAGATTTTATTGAGTCCGGCCTGCATCAAAATTTTACCAAGTCCCTGTTTCCTGCTATTAGGGTCAACTGCGAGATAACTGATTAAACCATCATTAAATTCGGGTTTAATGAC
>JBGYPO010000101.1:0-11287 GCA_041838435.1 Aliicoccus sp.
AACCGAATAAAACCAAAAAACAGACTCACCCGAAGATGAGTCTGCCATTTTACATACCTCTATTTCTTCTATAACGTCGATTGATTTTACCTGCACTGCGATACGCATCGTACACACAGATCACCCATACGATTGGTATAAAGATATATCCAATAAATATAGTCGTCAAAAGTCCGTTAATCGCTTGAATTACGATAAACAAAATTCCTTTAAGAATATGTCCATTGTAGATTTGACCAAGTCCGTTAAGTAACGCACTGAGTACGGCTGCTACACCAGCACTTTTTGGTTCTGCCATAAAATCACCTTCCTAGTGATAATATTTTACCATGAATAGTAATCATCTTTCTTCTCATCTGCATTTGGATTTCTAAATGGCCACCAGTTTCCTCTGCCAAATGTTGAAACAAATGCTGGAATTAATAGTGGTAACACGATAAATGCATAGAATAACAATGAGAATATAATGACACTTGCAACTTGTATCAGGATAATAATTCCTGACGGGAACAATGCTGCAAATGTACCGGATAAAATAATGACGGCTGTTATGACGACGACACCCATTTTTCTAACTGCCATCTCTATTGCTTCTCGTACGCTGTGTCGTTTCAATTCTTCAGTAAACCTATCGATGATAAATATCGAGTAGTCAATGCCGAGTGCCGCAAAGATTATTAAACTAAAGAATGGAACTGCCCAGTTAAAATCTCCAAATCCTAAGAAACCAAGGAGCCAGCTCGAGAGTGTATACGATGCAAAGTAAGTGATAAAGATCGAACCAATCATATAAATTGGTAGGATGAATGATCTAAACATTACTGCAAGTATCAGGAATAGGGTGATAATAAATATCGTCACGACGCGCATGTAATCCGCTGAGGATACATTATCCAAGTCTCGGTTCACACTGGATACACCCGCATAATATACTTCTGTGTTATCCATACCAAGGCGCACGGTCTCTTTATCGATTGTGTCTTCTATTGTATCTAATGCTTGCATAGCTTCACGTGAATAAGGATCCATAGCGAGCACAACGTCAAGTCTGACTGCTTCGTCATTATAGACATAGTGGTCGACAGCGTCACCGAGAGCACCATCTGTGTAATATGCTTCTGGCACATGGATTCCACTCGTAGAAACCGCATCATTCTCGGTAATGTCATCCATCGCTTCAATGATTTCGTCAATTCCATCCTGCATCTCGCCAAGTGATGTAATAATTTCATCTAAACCATCTGTTGATTCACTTAAGCCCGACTCAATCTCAGTTAATCCTTCACTGATTTCACCAATACCGTCCGCTGAATCATCAAGCCCAGTTGCGAGTTCATCGAGTCCGCCTGCCGCTTCCTGCTGTGCTTCAAGTGCCGCGTTTGCTTCTTCTAATCCTGTTTGAACCTGCGCTAGGCCACCTTCAACTTCTTCAAGTTGCGCGGCAACTCCGTAGATGTCTCCACTGAACGTCAAGTACTCATTGATTTCACCAAGCGATTGGTTGAGGAGTTCAATCGAATCAGCAAGGTCACCTAAACCTTGTTCTTCAGCTGCGTCTTCTGTTGCTTCAGTTTCGGCCTCAGGTTCACCTAAGCCCTCAGTCAGACTTCCAGACGCTTCTGTCAGTCCTTCCTCAATTGCATCTAAACCTTCTTGCATCTCTCCGAGACCCGTTGTAATTTCTTCTAAACCTTCCTGCATTTCATCAAGACCTGAAGACAATTCACCAATTCCATCATTTAATTCAGTCACACCATCTCTCATTTCACCGAGTTGATATTGTACGCTAAACTCAGAAATTGCTTCTCCAGTCGGTCGTGTAAATGTTTGAACTTCAGATACTTCTGGTAATTGGCTCAGTGTTTCAGCCAAGGCATCAATTTGCGTCAGAGTATCTGACGTCATGAGCGAATCGTCAGGTTTTACAATGACTTGAACTGGGAACAATTGACCCTGGTCGAAGTTTTCACTAATTACATTTGTTGCATGGACTGCTGAATGTGTATCGCTGATTTCTTCTATAGCATTGAAGTTCACATCATCATTGTAGAAGAAAGCAGTGACGCCAAGAACTAATAGAACCATAAAGATTACGCGTGTCGGATGTTTAATCGAGAACAAACCAAGTGGCGTCCACAATTTACTTTCACCGACAGACTTTAATTTTATGTTCGGCCAAAATATATATTTTCCAAAAATCATCATAAGTGTCGGTAAAATTGTATAGAGTGCGACTAATAAGAATATGACACCAACTGCTACCCCGACAGCACTTCTATAAATTTCAAAGTTCGCAAAGTAAAGTACCGCAAATACAATTGCACCGCTGATACCACTAAAGAAGACAGTTCTACCACCTGTTTTAAATGTATTTAAGACGGCTTCTTTTTTATCGTGTAGATATAACTCTTCCTTGAAACGGTTTAAAAGTAAAATACAGTAATCGGTCCCGATACCAAAGAGTATAACGATTAAGAAACTTTGGGTTTGCGGCGAAATAGGGAAGCCGAACCATTCTACAAACCATGCGACAAATGACTGACCAATCAAATAAGCAATCCCGACAACGATAACCGGTACGATTGGTGTCACAAGAGATTTAAACATAATAAGTAAGACAACGACAACAACTATCAGTGTAAATATTTCCGTTGAACGTATGCCGTCCATAGCATCTTCTTCCACCGTACGTTGAATTAATTCATGGGAGGTCATCGATACGTCAGCATCAGTCGGATTTAAGGATTCAATTTCCTGAGCCTTATCGAGAATGATTGTGGCATTCCCTGTGTATTCCATAGGAATGATGATGACTCCGGTATCGTCACTCACAAGGTTTTCACGTAAATCCGCATCGATGTCGAATGGGTTAGACACGTTCTCAATATCTTCGAGCGATTGGAGGGTCTCTATGTATGACTCTATTTCTTCCTGGTGAGAGGCAACATTATCATCGAACTCGAGCACGAGACTCATCATTTCAGAGTCGTTACCAATGGATTCCATGTACTGACGTGCATCTTCACTAGGTGACCCGTCAGGGAGTTGTATGTCACCTTTTTCTGCAGCGAGCTCTGTTAAGTCTGGTGAAAAATAAAAAGCGACGCCCGCGCCTATTATTAGAATGATTGAGAACAACCATCTAAACTGTAATATCTTCTTCATTAATCGTGCCTCCTAGTAGGTGTATCATGATCACTTCTGTCGCTGCTTCTAGTTCTTTTCTTTTAGAAGCCTCCAGGTGTTCAATGCTATTAATTATTTGTTCTTGAATACTTTTAGTAAGTTGTTCCAATACCGTATAAGCATTTTGTGTTAGGTACACAAGTTTTGCACGCTTGTCTTGAGTTAGTGTGTTCTCTCTAACTTCAATCAGCATGTTTTGTTCCAATTTTTTTAACACTTGTGTGACGGCACTTTTGTTGACCTCGAGCATATTTGCAAGTTCAGATGGATATGCATAGCCTTTAATATAAATGTACTCGATGATTTTTATCTGCGTCTCGGAAACGTTGTGCTCGGAAATGACTGTGTTCACTGCACCGAACATATTTGTGTAACCAAAACCAAATATTTTTGTAAGATTGCTGATTAGACGCGTTTCAGTCTGCAAAAATGGTTCCTCCCAATTAGTTTAGTGGTATTAACTATATACATATAAGAATATACAATATGAGTATAGAAATTTCAAAGAAATTTGCACAAAAAATCATGAAATTTTAATACTACAATGCTAGTGTTATTTATTAGAGTTATCAATGTAGGAATGTTATTATTTTAATGTTATTAGATATATGAATAATGAAGGAGCAAGCACATGAGATCAGTTAAATTACTCATCGTGGGCCTAGGTGCCACATCAATGTTAATGGCATGTAATAATCAATCTGAAGAAGTTGAAACAGAGAATACCGACAATGAAGAAGCAAGTGAGGACTTGGCACAAATAGAAGTTGCAAGTGCAGATACTGATGAGTCTGATGATGAAGATATGAGCGACGCGTCACCATCAGACCATGAAATAGCAGATGCAGCTGAGTCTGTCGAAAGTTATGAAGCAGACGTACGCATCAGCGCAGGCATTGATGATAACAATCCAGAGAAGTTGGAGTTATATATACGCGCTATCACTGGTGAAGATCAGCAGTTACATATTCGTGCTGAAGACACAGACCGTACGATTCATACAGACGGCAAGACGTACCATAATAATGGTAATGAGTGGGTAGACATTACAGGAGATGTCGAGTTCGACCAGTTACACCGCATTACTTATGCCAGCGCAATCAACGTCTTTAGTGAGCTCGAAGACCGTTTGGAAATGACTGAAGATGACGATATGAATATCTATGCCTTCGCAGGTGACGATCCCGATGTTCATGATTTGTTTGAGGACTTTTTAGGTGTATCGTTTGGAGTCGTGGACACGACCAACAATCTTAATGAAGTAACATTCCAAGTCGATAAAGACACGCATTACATTACACAAATCGATTTTGAAAGCTCAGGCGAAGACAGCGAAGGCAACTTCACGTTGGCAAGTGTTGTACAATTCTTAGAGTTTAATAATGTTGAAGATATTGAGGCGCCTGAAGTCGGGGAATAATCTTTACTTGAGTTCGTGTTGAGTGGGGCTTCGCGTGCACCATGGCTTGAAAAACTGTTCTGGTGCACGCGGAGTAGAGTTTCGTGTGCGACAGACCCTGAAATCCTGAGCTGCCGCACACACAGACACACTCAACCACACCAATATCAACACAATCAAAAACAGGGTGAGAATCTAAAAAGATTCTCACCCTGTTTCACTTTAATTATCCCTTATCCTTACTATCTCTAAAATCTTTTGAAGCATCAATAAATGCAGACATAATTTTTCTAGAATGGTCATCAAATTCATATGCATCTTCAGGATGAAATTGGAGGCCAAGTATGAATGCATCGCCTTTACCCTCAATCACTTCGATGACGCCATCCGGTGCTCGTCCTGAAACAATGAAGTCATCATCATCCACATCTTTGTTTGCTTGGTGGTGATGACTGTTCACTTGTATTTTTGTTGTGCCGACAATCTCATGCATCTTCGTACCTTCTTCAATGATTACAGAGTGTTGCAAGTAATCCCGCGGTGACTGCTGTCGGTGTTGAATCAAGTCGTCACCTTCATATTGAGATTCCAAATCTTGATACATATGACCGTCTGTCAAACTATTTAATAGTTGGCTCCCACGGCACACGCCCAAGATTGGTAAGTCGCGATCAAACGCATGTCTAATCACTTCGATTTCATATTCATCACGGCCATGTTCAACCGCTTCTAACTTTACGTGTGGTTCTTCATCGTACGTGCGTGGGTTAATATCACTACCACCCGTTAAATACAATCCATCCAGCATTTGTACCTGTTCTTTAATAGATTGTTCATCATCATTTTTGGCAAGTAACAATGGCACACCGCCAAGATCAGTTACTGCTTTTATATAATTTTCATTTAAAGAGAGAGTATCTCCGTCGATCATTGTTGTTATACCTATAATTGGTTTTCCTTTTCCCATAGTTTCTGTGCCTCCTAGAAGTTAAGCGCTACAAAAACTATACCCAAAATTCACATTTCGCAATCACCGGCTAATTAATTGGTTTTAAATGAAACTCTAAAAAGTCCCGCTCATTTTCTAATTTTGGCGGTAAAACTAAAGATTCTCCCAGCGTTTCAAGTGGCTCATCAACTGTGAAGCCAGGACCTTTTGTGGCAATCTCAATAATAATATTACCAGACGCATTGATGTAGAGTGACTCAAACCAATATCTGTCTTTCAAGCCGCTGTTGGGCCATTTCTCAGCATTCACCAGTGCTTCAATTTCCAGCAAGTCTTCTTTTGTATCCACATTTAGCGCAAAGTGATGGACGCTCCCGTATCCATTCCGCTCAACTGTAGACTCTCGTTTTTCGACAACATAAACAAACTCCTGTCCGTATTGAACGACCGCTTCAGTTTCATCTTCTGAAACAAGTGTCCCACCGAGCAGCTCGAGCAACTCTATGAATGGTTTCTTATGTTGAATGGTCACTTCAACCGATAAAATGCCGCGTATTGCATGAACTGCAGATATTTCATCTGTAACATGTGGGATAATGTCATCCGGCGCATCTGCCACAACGAGTGCCATGCGATGTTTTTCATTATCTTCAAAATTCATCATAGTATAGCCGTAACGTTCAATCACACCTTCATGATATACACTATTTTCTTGAAACCTCGCTTTAAAAAATTCAAGTGCTTCCAGCGTAGGCACTCTGAAAAATGTTCGGGTAATACCATTTGTCCCTTGGCGATATTGCGCACTGTTAACTATTTCAAAAAAGGTCATGTCCGTGCCCGGTGTCCCTTGATAATCAGCATAGAATAAATGATACATGCTCGGGTCATCTTGATTGACTGTTTTTTTCACCATGCGTAAGCCGAGAACCTTCGTATAAAAGTCATGATTATCTAAAGCTTCTTTCGTAATTGAAGATACGTGATGCATACCATTTGCCAGCATAAGTACAACTCCTTAATTTCGTCTTTCATAAAGTATATAATAGAATATAAAGAATCTCGAATAAGGGGACTGCATAATGAAACATCTTTATATTGAAGGCAAGTCTGAATGGACACTAATTTTATTGCACGGTATGGGTGGACGTGAGACGGATCTATTAGAAGTTGCAACAATGGTGGATAATCAAGCGAATATATTAGCATTTAGAGGTAATGTAGTTGAGAATAACCAAACACGTTTTTTTAAGCGGCTTGCACATAACAAGTATGATGACGCAAGTTTAAAAGAAGAAGGGCAGCGTCTATTCGAATCCATCGAAACATGCAGTAAGGAATATAATTTTGATTTATCAAAAGCCATATTCATAGGCTATTCAAATGGTGCGAACATGGCAGCATACATGTCATTGAATCACCCTTTAAATTTAGCAGGTGCTGTACTCATGCACCCGGCATACCACTCAGAACTTACAGAATCTGTGTCGCTGCTCGACCAAGCCTACTTAATTACAGCGGGTGCCCGTGATATGGTGGCATTAGCAGGGGAAGCATACAAATTGAAGAAACTCCTGGAAACTCGTGGTGGTGATGTTACGCTTAAACTAAACGATGGTCAGCATGCAATTGTCTCAGAAGAGTTAATGGAAGCTCATATTTGGTTTATGCATGTTAAAAAACAACACGAGGCATTTTAATGACAGAATTCTTATTTATAATTTATGAAGTCATTCTTCCCATATTTATTATTGTGGTGATGGGTTATGTCATTCAGTTAAAATATGAACTGGATCTCGGCACTTTATCGCGTTTAACGATATTTTATGTGTTGCCAGGATTTATTTTCATGACGCTCTACAGTACAGAAATCGACATGATGTTGTTCCTGTACATATTTGGAATATTGATTATATATGCTGTGTTGACCTTTATCATTACAGAAATTATTGGGCGCCTGCTCGGACTGAACCGCGACCGACAGATTTTATTTACCAACGCGAATCTTTTTTATAATGCAGGAAACTACGGTGTGCCGGTTAATGACCTGGTGTTTCGAAGTGACCCGTTCGCTATGACAATTCAAGTCATGATTATTATATTTCAAAATATTTTTGTGTTTACATATGGTATATTTTCTTTAAGCGCTAAGGATTCCGGTAAGTTCAAAGCGATGCTTGCATATTTTAGAATGCCACTGTTCTATGCGGTGCTACTCGGGTTACTTGCTAATATTTTTGATGTCCGCTTACCAATGCCGGTCGAATCCGCATTTGAATATGTTCGTGCGTCGATGGTCGCAATTGTACTATTTATATTAGGTGCGCAAATTGCCCAGATAAAATTCACACGCCTTAGTCGTTCAGCTTTTGTCGCAACGTTTATCCGTCTAATCTTTGGTCCGTTATTGATGTTTCCAATTATTTTGATATTTGGCATCGAGGGGGAAGTTGCTCAAGTGCTGCTAATTGCTGCTGCATTGCCGTCTGCTGTCAACAGTATTATCATTGCTGAACAGTATACAGAGGATGCGAGTTATGCAACGGAAATGGTCATGATGACAACAATCTTGAGTCCAATCACCGTTTCAGCTACAATATTTATAGCGAGCAATTATTTCGGATAGCATTATTTCAGTATTTTTTGTGGTACAATATTTTTAATCAACAGTTGTTTTGAAGGAGAAAGTTCATGGTTAAAATTGCAGATTATTTAGCAGAGTATAAAGTCCAGGATTTAAAACGTTTATGTAAGACATTGAACATCAGCAACTACTCTAAGCTTAAAAAAGAAGAGTTGATTGATGAAATTGTAGAAGCACAGAAGTCTCCAGAAGCTGCGCGTTACGCATATTTGTTTATTGATGATCTATCGTTTAAGAATTGGAAGCATTCCAGTGACACTAACACAGAAGAAGCGGTCTATACTTTAGAAGAGATTTTTGGTCTGTACATCATGGGCTATGCATTTGAAGATAAAAACAATGAAGATACGTTCTTTATCACGAAAGTTGTTTCAGAATTATTCAAAAAAGTTGACACTGAAGAGAACAAGGAAGCGCGTATTGATGTACAAAGAAAACTAAACTTAATTCGTGCGGCACTTCACCTGTACGGTATTGTGAGCATTGAGCAGTTACTTCATTTATTCAAGAAATATTACTCTCAAGACATGAATCAAGACGCGTTGGTTGAGTTTCTAGAGAGTTCACCATATGAAATTACAATCGATGTTGAAAATTCTGAGATTGTCATTGATGATATGACGAAAGAACAATATGAAGTTGTGAAACGCCTGCAGAAGAACCGTCCATACTACGAGCCGGAGTTTGCGAAGTTCATCAAGTTCAGCGATCCGAACTTTATCGATGAGTCTACGCATCATAAATGGCTCCGAGAATGGGTGAGTGGAAATCTTGCGAAGAGTGAAGACGAGGCGTATCAAGCTTACATCTCTATCCTTCAGCTTGTGATGCAGGGTGCGAAGCAAAACCAAGTGGTGACATTTTTAGCTGAGCAGGATGTTGAGTTTAAAAACACGGCAGCTCAAAAAGAATTTTTCAAACATATTGATGGCATTTTAAATAATACACGTCACTTTAAATTCAGAGGTCATAAAGAAGCTGAACTCAAAACAAAAACAATTGTTAAAGAGGAAAAGGTTGGACGTAATGATCCATGCCCATGTGGCAGTGGTAAAAAGTATAAAAAATGTTGTGGCGCATAATATAAATTACCTAAGGCCTTGCGATACGCATGGCCTTATTTTTAAATCTCAAATTAATTTAGGAGAATGACAATGGAACATTATAGTTATCCTTACAAAAATTCTAGATTTAGTACATATGCAAAACGAGGAATGGTGGCAACAAGTCATCCGCTGGCAACACAGGCGGGTGTTCAAATGTTAGAGCAAGGTGGAAATGCGGTTGATGCCGCTATCGCAACAGCGGCAATGTTGACTGTCGTTGAACCGACAAGCAACGGTATCGGGGGAGACGCATTTATGATCGCCTGGATTAACGGAGAACTCGTCGGCATGAACGCGAGTGGACGCTCGCCGCAAGCAATGAACATGGGTGAGATTAAGGACCGTGGGTTTGAAGAGATGCCGCGCTTCGGTTGGCTGCCTGTTAATATACCCGGCGTACCAGGTGCATGGGGTAGCTTGATTGAGAAATACGGTCGTTTATCGTTAAAAGAAGTGTTGGCACCTGCAATTAAAACAGCGCGTGAAGGTTTTGTGTTAACGCCGACTGTTGCTAAGTTTTGGAGCTACGCTTATAAGAATTTTATGGCGAACAAAGAAAACTTCCCTGAGCTTGAGAATTGGTTTAAGACGTTTGGTGATGCTGAAGTAGGTGCGGTTAAAAAGCTCCCACTTCATGCAGAAACATTAGAAACGCTTGCGAACGAAGGCAGTGACAGCTTTTATCGTGGCTCACTTGCCGATAAAATTCTCGCGTTTGCGCGTGAAACAGGCGGCTTAATTACAAAAGAAGATTTAGAAGCATTTGAAGTAGATTATGTGAAGCCGATTTCAAAGCAGTACAAAGGCTATGATATTCATGAAATTCCACCGAATGGTGACGGAATCACAGCGTTGATGGCACTTGGTATGCTCGGCAAAGACGACTTCAAGAGTCTTGATGCCGATACGTATCACCATCAAATCGAAGCAATGAAGCTCGCGTTTGCAGATGCAAACAAATTTGTCGCAGACCCTGCACACATGAGTGTGTCAGCTGAAGCAATGCTTGACGCGAGTTATTTAGCAAGCAGACGCGCACTGATTGGTGAGACAGCTGAAGTACGCGAACACGGTGACCTTGAGCGCAGTGGTACAGTGTACTTGGCAACAGCCGATCAGTACGGCAACATGGTGTCATATATCCAGAGTAACTATATGGGCTTCGGTAGTGGAGTTGTTGTGCCAGGAACAGGCATTGCTCTACAAAACCGTGGACATAACTTCTCAATGAATCGTGAAGATGCGAACTATGTGGGTGGCGGCAAGAAAACCTTCCACACAATTATTCCAGGATTCATTACTAAAAACGGTCTGCCTGTAGGACCATTTGGTGTCATGGGCGGGTTTATGCAGCCGCAGGGGCATTTGCAGGTTGCGATGAACTTAATAGATTTTGGAATGAACCCTCAAAGTGCGCTCGATACACCGAGATGGCAGTATATGCAAGATAAATTAGTTGAAGTCGAAGATCGATTCCCAGTGGACGTCGCGCGAGAACTTACACGCCGCGGCCACCAGATAAAAGTGAACCTTGAGCCAAACTCGTTTGGCCGCGGTCAAATTATCGTGCGCGACCCCGAGACTGGCGTGTTAGTCGGTGGGACAGAGTCACGCACGGACGGCTCGATATCTGTGCTGTAGTTGAAACAATTAAAATGCACTCAATCCTTTGTGGATTGAGTGCATTTTTTTGAGTTTTTGGTTTTATCCTCTGTATGACTGTTCTCGCGTTAAACTAAGGAACAGAGTGGGTCACTGTCATTTCACAGTGACGCGTTAGGCATTGAATTGGGTCACTGTCATTTCACAGTGACGCTTTAGGCATTGAATTGGGTCACTGTCATTTCACAGTGACGCGTTAGGCATTGAATTGGGTCACTGTCATTTCACAGTGACGCGCTAGGCATTGAATTGGGTCACTGTCATTTCACAGTGACGCGCTAGGCATTGAATTGGGTCACTGTCATTTCACATTGACGCTTTAGGCATTGAATTGGGTCACT
>JBGYPO010000102.1:0-4188 GCA_041838435.1 Aliicoccus sp.
AAGTCGTGTGCGTGACTGAAACACACGATACAAAATAGATCAGGTTCAGCTGAATGATATTAATAACTACATACATTTAAGTGCTCAATAATTATTGAGAATATAGGTGGTACCGCGGAAACTCCGTCCTAATTGTTAGGATAGGTGTTTTTTTTGTTTAAATGTATATGTGAGGAGAGAGTCAGATGGATACGTCAAAAGTTACACAAATTAAAGAATCGTTTGATATTGCAATTGCATCGGTATCAGATGAAAAAACGCTGAACGATGTGCGCATTGAATATTTAGGTAAAAAGGGTTACGTGAATGGGCTCATGAAAGAGATGAAAAACCTATCAGCTGAAGATAAACCGGCGTGGGGGCAGGAAGTGAACACAGTTAGAAATTATATCAGCGGCATGATTGAAGCACTAGCTGAATCTTTGAATGCTGAGAAGTTAAATCGTCAGCTGCTGGCGGAAACAATTGATGTTACATTGCCAGGCCGGACGGTTGCTGTTGGAGCACCGCACCCACTGCCACGCATCATTGAAGAGATTGAAGACTTCTTCATTGGTCTCGGTTACGGGGTGGCTGAAGGTTTTGAGGTCGAGACTGATTATTATAACTTTGAATTATTAAACTTACCAAAGTCACACCCTGCGCGTGATATGCAGGACAGCTTTTATATTAGTGAAGAGCTGTTGTTACGTACACATACGTCACCTGTACAAGCGCGTGTGCTGAAGTCACGTAACGGAGAAGGCCCTGTAAAAATTATTTGTCCTGGTAAGGTGTATCGCCGCGACTCAGATGACGCGACACACTCACACCAGTTCACACAGATTGAAGGTCTTGTGGTCGATAAAAATATTCGCATGAGTGACTTAAAAGGTACGCTTGAATTATTTGCTAAAGAAGTCTTCGGTGATGCGCGTGAAATTCGTCTACGTCCAAGCTACTTCCCATTTACAGAGCCAAGTGTTGAAGTTGATATTTCATGTTTCAAATGTAACGGAGAAGGCTGTAACATTTGTAAACGTACAGGCTGGATAGAAATACTTGGTGCCGGCATGGTGCATCCGAATGTGCTTGAAATGTGTGGATTCGACAGCAATGAATACTCGGGGTTTGCATTTGGTATGGGACCTGACCGTATTGCAATGTTGAAGTATGGTATTGAAGACATTCGTCACTTCTACACGAATGATTTACGCTTTTTATCACAGTTCAGACCGACAGAAGACGGAGGTGCACAAGATGCGCGTATCTAGAGAATGGTTAGAAACATTTGTTGATGTTCATGTGTCGACGGCAGAACTCGCGGAGACAATTACACGCGGTGGTATCGAAGTTGATGACATTTATGATTATACGGACGGTGTTGCATCGCTCGTAGTGGGCTATGTGAAGTCAGTTGAACCACATCCAGAAGCGGATAAACTGAGCGTATGCCAAGTAGATGTTGGGGATGCTATCAACCAAATCGTCTGTGGCGCACCGAACGTGAAGGCTGATAGTTATGTAATTGTAGTGAAACCGGGTGGACGCTTACCAGGCGGCATTAAAATTAAAAAAGCAAAGCTCCGCGGATTAGAATCTCACGGGATGATCTGTTCGTTAGAAGAGCTTGGTATCCATAAAGACTATGTGCCGAGTGAATTTGAAATGGGCATCTTCATGTTTGATTCAGAGCAACAAGTCGGTGCGCCTGCACTGAAAGCATTATTGTTAGACGATCAAGTGCTTGAGTTTGACTTAACACCAAACCGTAAAGATGCACTATCCATGATAGGGGCAGCACATGAAGTGAGCGCGCTGTTCGGTGGGGAAGTAAAGACACCTGAGATGAACCTGAGTGCAACAGATGACAGAAGTACAACTGAAGTGACTGTCAAGAATGAGGATTTAGAAGCGAGCCCATTTTATGCGACACGCACGGTAGAGAATGTCGTAATTGAACCGTCACCATTTTGGATGCAGATTCGTTTAATTAAGTCTGGGATTCGTCCTATAAATAATGTCGTCGATATATCAAACTATGTGTTGCTTGAGTTTGGTCAGCCGCTTCATATGTTTGACCGGGATAAAATCGGTAGTGATGAAATTACCACACGTTATGCGCGTGCTAACGAAACGATGACGACACTTGACGGTAAAGAACGTAAATTATTTGAATCGGATATTGTTGTCACGAATGGTAACGAACCGATTGCACTCGCTGGAGTTATGGGCGGTGACTTTTCAGAAGTGACAGACATTACAACAAATGTCGTTATCGAGTCAGCAGTCTTCAACCCGATTTCGATTCGTAAAACAAGCAACCGCTTAAACATGAGAAGTGAAGCATCAAGCCGTTTTGAAAAAAGCGTATCACATGAGTTTGTTATTAAGGCCCTTGATAGAGCTGCTTACTTACTCGAGAAAATGGCGGGTGGTAAGGTAGTCGGTGACATCGTATCAGATGGCACGCTTAATCTTGATGATAAAGAGATTCATGTCACGACGGACTTTATCAATGCGAGACTTGGTATGAGTTTAACGACAGCTGAGATTGAGACGACGCTGAATAAACTCGGGTTAACGGTTTCGGAGAATGGTGATGCGCTGACGATTGGTATCCCGTCGCGCCGTGATGATTTGAAAATTAAAGAGGATATTACTGAAGAAGTTGCGCGTATGTATGGTTATGATAACTTGAATTCAACATTGCCGGAGTACTCTAAGATTACGCCAGGTGAGTTGACGGATGCGCAGAAGAAAAAACGCATTATTACACGCCAGTTGAATGCGCTTGGATTTAACGAGTCGATTAACTATGCGCTGACGAGTGAGACAGCATCTAAAGAATTTACAGATAGAACTGAAGCGCTTGGATTATTGATGCCGATGAGTGAGGACAGAAAAGTGTTGAGAAACAGCTTGATGCCGCACTTACTGCAGAACGTGACATACAACCTGAACCGCCAGCAGAAGAATGTATTTCTATATGAAGTCGGACGCGTGTTTGAAGTGATTGATAATAATACACAACCGAATGAAATTGATATGATAGCAGGCGTGATGACTGGTGTTGTGGGTCAAACAGAATGGTTAGATGGTGGACATGAGGCAGATTTCTATGCAGCGAAAGGTGCTGTGGAATCCATTGTAAGTAAACTCGGATTAACTGAGCGCGTGTCGTATAAGCAGGTAGAATTATATGACGAACTGCATCCGGGACGTACGGCAGCAGTATATTGCGATGGCGAATTCATCGGGTATATTGGAGAAGTTCATCCGAAATATGCACAAGATCATGACCTGATACGTACGATGGTGTTCGAGTTGAATTTACAAGAATTATTGAATGCACATACAGGTGTGATCCGTTACGAAGCATTGCCGAAGTACCCATCGATTACGCGAGATATTGCTTTGGTTGTCAATGATGATGTGATGGCTTCGGAGTTATATGCGGTGATTCGCGGTGCAGCGAAGAAATACTTAGTCGATGTATTTGTGTTTGATGTGTACCAAGGCGAGCATATGGAAGCGGGTAAAAAATCAATGGCGTTGAGATTGAAATATTTGAATCCAAACGAGACACTGACAGATGAGCAGGTTGAAAAGATACACCAGCCTATATTGGACGCTTTAGAAGCGGAAGGCGCAGTGCTTAGGAGTTAACATTTAAAATGAGTGGCAGGGACTTAGGTTCCTGCCACTTTTTTATGAGTTTTTGAGCTTATCGTATGACGGAGGATTCTCCGTTACCCGGTAGAGCTGCTATCGCATGACGGAGCGGTTAAGATACTTCGGAAAGAGAATTGTTTACTCTATTAAATTAATGAAATGCTAGATGGTCGCTACAATCAATCGAAAATTCATCACGTTGTAGCGAAAACATACTCAAATCGCTACAATCAATCGAAAATTCATCACGTTGTAGCGAAAACATACTCAAATCGCTACAATCAATCAAAAATTCATCACGTTGTAGCGAAAACATACTCAAATCGCTACAATCGATCCAAAGTTCATCGCGTTGTAGCGAAAACACACTTAAATCGCTACAATCAATCCAAAATTCATCGCGTTGTAGCGAAATCACACTTAAATCGCTACAATCAATCCAAAATTCATCGCGTTGTAGCGAAAACACACTTAAATCGCTACAATCAATCCAAAATTCATCGCGTTGTAGCGAAAACACACTTAAATCGCTAC
>JBGYPO010000103.1:0-10484 GCA_041838435.1 Aliicoccus sp.
ATCTTTTTGATGAAATAAAATCTGTGTTGCAAATGCGACAGTGATGCCATTTGAATCTTTCTCTAAAAGCGTAATTTCTGAGTCCAAATTAATTATTCCTTCTTCCAGCACTCTAAAAAAGTAGCCGGTTAAATTTGTATCAACCACCTGCTTTAACAGCTGATTCTCATCATTATAATTTGAAATAGTTACACAGGGCACTCTCCCTTGAGTGACTTGAAGTACGGCTTCACCTATCTTAAACACATCCCCGATACACACTTGCTCTTCAGTCATACCAGCTGCGGTCAAGTTTTCACCAAATGCAGGCAGATTAAGTTTTCTGTTAAACGTCTCTTCCCAATACGTATAATGCTCGTGCGGATAAAAACATACGACACGATCTGGTCCCCCGTGAGCTTTATGATTTGCAACATCGTCTCCGACAATCCTACTTTTGCCAACGGTTAAAGATTCGACAGTCGTTTTGCCAATCCCAGAGCTTACTTTTTTAGGGCATTCGGATTATCGTGTGGAATTAAAATTTGTTTGTATATGTTAGAAAATATCAAGGAGTCTATTCAACAGGAATTTTATTCAACAAACGGGCGAGATTTTGAATAATGTTTTTAAGAAGATAGGGTAGCCTTTAGCTACTCTTTTTAATTCTTGTTGTGACTTGACAAATAATGAAATGTAATATAAACTTTACTTATGTAATATTGTTTTTACTAATAGGGGGGAGTTAATGAAAAAGGAAGAAGGGATTCTTAATAATAATTTGTTCATCTTAAGAGCTGAAAAACGCTGGACCCAAAAGTATGTTGCAGAACAATTGGGTGTTACAAGACAAACTGTGCATTCCTTAGAATCAAATAAGTATAATCCTTCTTTAAAATTGGCATTTGAAATAGCATTATTATTTGAAAAAAAGATTGAAGAAATCTTTGATTATAAAAGAAAGGAGGATGATGATAAGTGATCAATATACTCATTGGTTTATCAATTATTATTGCTAGTTTTGGTTTAGGAAAATATATTGGTTTTTCCTCAGGCGAAGGAAAAGACGAAAGGGGGAATGCCATACTTGCTAAAGCTTCGCATATAACTATAAGTTTCTTATTTGTTGTTTATGCGGCTTTAATTTTAGTTATAACTTTTTCAAATATTTCCGCTGATATACTTGGTTTAATTGTTATTATGGCACTTTCTCTGTTAATTTTTATTAATGGAGTCTCTATTCTGTATCTACGTAAAAAAATATAAAACGATGTTTTCAAATGTTGTCATTTTATCGTTGGGTATAAAATTGATCAAGGTGGCTCGCAATGAGTAATAATTACCACAATCGGGCGAGATTGTGGAACAAACAGGGTAGCACGTAAGATTCATGAAAGAAGTGCTATCCTGTTTTTGCTTTTAGTAGTTGGGAAATCAGTTTTTAACTTTTTCTACACTATTATCCGATTACCCCTTTTTTATTATTCCATTGATATTCCTTCGGCTTCCCTACAGCTAAATTAATGATTTTACGACTCAATTTATGTTCACCTCTTGTTTTTAGAACGCTGAATCAATATGCTATCATTAATTATATTATATCGGTGACAGTAATAGCAGTCAGACTCTGTGAAGAATCGAGATTCATCACTCATCAAAAATTTAAGACCATCCAGACAATATTGTCGGATGGTCTTTATATTAATTATCGATTTTATCCAAAACAAAAGCTAAGCATTCCGCTTCTTCTCTCAAGTAGTTCATTCGTCCTGATGAACCGAAATGGCCTGCGCCCATGTGTGTTTTTAAGACGAGTGTATTATTATCTGTCTTCATATCACGTAATCTCGCAACCCACTTCGCAGGTTCAAAAAAGCTCACGCGAGGATCGTTCAGGCCCGCTGTTACATACATGTGCGGATAGTCCTGCCGTTCTACATTATCATATGGACTGTATGATTTCATGTACAGGTAGTCTTCTTTTTTATTAGGATTTCCCCACTCATCCCATTCTAAAGTTGTGAGCGGCAGACTGTCGTCCAACATTGTCGTCACTACATCAACAAACGGAACTTCCGGCACAATGACTTTAAAGCGGTCTCCTGCCATATTTGCGACAGCACCTACAAGTAATCCGCCTGCACTTCCGCCACGTGCAGCCATTTTTTCTGCAGAAGTAAAGTCTTGCTCAATCAAATAGTCTGCTGCTGCGATAAAGTCCGTAAATGAGTTGCGTTTGTTTTGCATCTTACCGTCTTCATACCAGTGGCGTCCCATTTCAGAACCCCCGCGGATGTTTGCAGTAACAAGTACGACACCTGTTTCCAACAGATCGATTGAATACGGACTAAAGTATGCATTACTATTCGAACCGTATGAACCATATGCTTCTAATATTAATGGCGCCGGTCCGTTGTTGAACGCGTCTTTGTGGTAAACCATCATGAGTGGAACTTTCACACCGTCTTCCGCTGTTGCCCAGTGCTGTTCCTGCCTAAAGTTGTCAGCGTCATATTCGCCACTTACTGGTTTTATCTGCAAGACTGTTCTCTCACTTGTTGCGACATCAAGACTGTATGTCGTTTTAGGTGTAATGAGAGAAACATATTCGACTAAAATTTCATCAGTCGTATAACTTTGATCTTGAACTAATGACACTGTGTATATGTCTTCATCCCACGTCATTTGTTCCAACTGTCCGTCTTTGTATGTCCAGAGCTGTGTTAAGCCGTTCTCACGTCCAACGACAATTAACGTATTCTTAAACGGATATACATATTGTAAAAAACGATTCTCATCATACGGGACAAGTGGCTTCTGATTATTAATGTCATCAACAGGGCAGTTGAGCAATTCAAAGTTTTTCTGATTTTTATTTGTGACAATCAGCAAATGATCACGCCAATGTTCAACATAATAAAGTACGCCGGTTTCACGCGCATTGAATAATACAGGTGCAGATTTAGGTGCAACCGTATCAATCAGACGTACTTCTGATGTTTCAGTGGCATCGGATATCGCAAATATATACTTTTTGCTCTGTGACAATTCTATAAATAAAGTGAACGTCTCATCCTGTTCTTCATAGAGCAGCACATCATCATTGATTGAGCTTTCTAATTTGTGACGCCATAATTGGTATGGACGCTGTTTATCATCCAAGACTATGTAGAACAGGAATTGGTCACACTTACTCCACTCCACACTGCTGAATAAATAGACGTTTGGAATTTTATCTTCCAATAATTCACCTGTCGTTAAATCTTTAATATATAACGTGCAGTTATCTGTACCGTCGCGATTCTCCAGGTAAGCAAGTTTGTTATGATCGTTGCTGACTCTCAGCAGTGTAACCTGCAGATAGTCATCATCATTTTCGACAAGCGTATTTTCATCGAGTAATATCTCTTCATCTGCGTCTTCGAGTTCAGCACGTGTAGCTGCACGTTTTCTCACGTAAATAGGATATTGTTTGTCTTTGTCTAATCGGGAGTAATAGAAATAGGATCCCCTTTGAATCGGCACCTGTGTCTCACTATCCGGAATACGCGTCACCATATCTTCAAAAATCTTATCTGCTTTTGATTTGAGCGGTGACATCACATGTTTAAAGTATTCATTCTCAGCTGAGAGGTAATCAAGCACCTCTTGATTTTCTTTATCTTTCAACCAATAGTAAGGGTCCTGTCTAGTGTCCCCATGTAAATTGTGTTCATATGCAATTTGTTTCGCGATTGGAGCTTTCATAATATCCTCCTTAGGGTTGTAAAGTTATTTCGTTCATCTCAATTATTTTATCATACTAAATTTAACATCGAATGTGATTCATTATATAAATGGTTACTTAAAATCAGTTTGAGCAGATTTCAAATATTTAGTACAATTAATAGTAATTATTCAAGGAGGTTTAGATATGTTACGTCATTTGAAATTACACGGAATGATTATCGGTGTGCTATTTTTATTGGCTTATATGCTGTATTTATCAACTGACTTTTTGGCTCTGGAAGCGGAAAGTGTGGCTGCAGATGAAGTATCAGATGATGAAAATTCAGACACCTATGTACGTGCGATTTCTCAAATCACACCTCTTGGGTTTATGGTGACAGGTGTAGAAGACTCTATCGTCATTTCAGTGGAGACGGTTGAAGAGGCGGACGGATATGAAGTGTATGAGTCCATTGATAGTGAAAACTTCACATTAGCCATGAGTTCACCTGATATAGAAATTGTCTTGTCTGAAAAAGGATTTAACGAAAATTATACATATTATGTACAGGCGTATGAGGAGGTAGGAAGTACGAGAGTTTACTCTCAGAAAAGCGAGAGGCTAAGTGCTTCAACAGCACCTGAAGGTGCAGTATCAACAATTAAAACGCTGTTAAAAACAGGAATCGCACCAATGGGCTCAACGATGTACATTTGGGGCGGCGGCTGGAATGAAGCGGATGATGGTGCTGGTCCAACAACGATGCAAATCGGAACATCGTCCACTTGGCGTGAATTTGCAAAGGAACAAGACGCGTCTTACGATTTTAATAACCACAGATATCAAATCCATGACGGATTAGACTGCTCAGGTTATTTAGGTTTTATAAACTATAACATTCTAAATACGGAAAGTGGCAATGAGGGATATGTAACATGGGCTGCGGAAACAGGGCCATATCTTGCTGATCTGGGGCTTGGCGTATATACGAATGAGACCTTGCACACATCATATTTACCAGGTGATGTACTGTACAACGATGCGCATGTATACATTGTTATCGGGCGGGCATCAGATAGCTCATTGCTGATTATGCATGCCTCACCTAAAGGTGTTAAACTTTCAGGTACACCAATACCCTCAGGAGAATCGAGTCAAGCAGCAGCACTTGCAACGGATTATATGTCTCAATACTTCCCGGAGTACTACGAGAAAGATGATAACTATCAAATGGACTATAGTTACTTGAACTCATATCAAAAGTTTCAATACGATACGTCACTGGTCGCAGATCCGGATGGTTATCTGGAATTAAGTGCAGAGGAAATCATGGCAGACTTGTTTGACGGGTTTGAATAATAGAATCATAAATTTATGAATGAATAAGAAATTAAATTCATTAAGCACTTCCTATTGTGGGGAGTGCTTTTATTGTACATAAAATTTATTTTTGATTTGACTAAATATCTATAAAGCAATATTAAGGGTATTGTAAATATGTATAGAGGGAGGGTTATCATGAAAGATAATATTAAATTCAAATACATTGATACAAACGGTATTACATTACATGTCGCACTGGCAGGACCTGAAGATGGCGAGCTGGTGATACTCTTACACGGGTTTCCTGAATTTTGGTATGGCTGGCGAAATCAGATTGATGCACTGGTCGGGTCAGGTTACAGAGTAGCTGTACCTGACCAGCGCGGTTACAATAAGAGCGATAAGCCAGGAGGCAGAAGGTCATATGCAATTGATATACTTGCACGTGATATTGCCGGTCTGATCAAAGGTCTCAACAGAGAAGACGCAGTGATTATCGGTCATGACTGGGGTGGCGCCGTCGGATGGCAGCTTGCGCGTACAGAGCCGGAAATGGTTCGTAAATTCATCGCTGTGAACATGCCGCATATGGGTGTTTTTCCGAAAGCATTCTTGAAAGTGCCGTCCCAACTCATTAGAAGCTTATACATGGTATTCTTTCAAATCCCTATCCTGCCTGAAAAACTTATGCGCAGTAAAAACTTTAAGCATATGGCAAAAGGTATACAGCGTACCGGGAAATCCGGTGCGTTTAAAGATGATGAGTTAGAGATGTACATGAACGCATGGCGTGAACGCGGTGTGCTGAGTGGCATGCTGAACTGGTACCGTGCGCTGCCATTTTCTTTAAGTCATATAAATACTGACAAAATTCAAGTCCCTGTCAAAATTATATGGGGAGATAAAGATTTATTCCTATCCAAAAAATTAGCTGTTGAAAGCCTTAAGTTCATTGATGCCGAGGAGGTGACCTGGGTGCACGGCGCAACTCACTGGGTTCTTCAAGAAGAGCCGGATATAGTGAACGCCGAAATACTAAAGTTTTTGACCGTTGAGAAATAATCTTGACTGTCCTGAGGAGACTATCTAATGAATAATGAAATTACGTTTAGAGAAGCCGCGAAACCAGATTTAGAACAGATTGTCGAAATGCTTTCTGATGATGTACTCGGGAGTAAGCGTGAGCGTTTCGAACTCCCGCTTCCTTCATCTTATGTGAAAGCATTTAAAGCAATTGAAGCGGATGTGAATAATGAATTAATAGTTACTGAATACGACGGTAGAATAATTGGTGTTATGCAGATCACATTCACACCTTATATAACATATCAAGGCGGCTGGCGGGCGACAATTGAAGGTGTAAGAATTTCCTCAAACGCACGCGGCATGGGTGTAGGCACAAAGATGATTGAGTTTGCGATAGAGCGGGCGAAGGCACGGGACTGTCATCTCATACAACTAACAACTGATAAACAAAGAGATGAAGCACTGCAATTCTATGAAAATTTAGGATTTAGTGCAACGCACCATGGAATGAAAATGAAACTGTAATATTTGATAGCTGTTCAGGGGATAGTGCACTGACGCATCAAGTCTAAGAATAATGAAACACATTATATAAAGAGGTTTAAATTCTTATTCAGAGTGGCATATGGTAAAATAAGAAAGAAGATTATAGAATTATAATGAGCAAAGGGAGGTTGAATTATGGCTATAAGAAATGAAGAACTAGTTGAAATGGTAAAAAACCTACCGCAATCCGCTAAGAAATCAGCATACGATTATTTAAAATATCTAGCTATAAGCCATGAGCGTTTAAACTGGGATGAAATTATAAAGCTTGACCCAGATGATATCCCCTTAACAGAAGAAGAAAAAAATCAACTAAAGACTAACTCTGAATTTTTATCATGGGAGGAAGCCATGAATGAGCTCGACTTACCAACTGACACTAAGTCGTGAATCAATAAAATTTCTAAAGAAACAAGAGAAGACGGTACAACTTAGAATAAGTTCGTCTTGAAAAGGTTTATCGATACAACCACCAATGGGTGATATCAGACCTTTAAAAGGTCGAAAAGGACAGTTCAGGTTAAGGATAGGAACTTACAGAGTAATATTCGAAATTAATCATAATCAAATAGTGATTTATATATTATCTATAGACAATCGAGGAGACGTATATAAATAAACTAATTTAAGACCATTCAGACAAAATGTAATGTCATGATGGTCTTTTTACTTTATTCCTGATCTTAAAAAAGGATAAGGAGTAATATTATGATTTAAGGAGGCCGAGCAATGAATCATTTAACTAAAGGATTACTAGGTGAAAATGCTCACGTTAACACGCTGACGATTTTCGACGAATTAGAAATCGAGTATGCAGGTGTGGTGGTTCTTAACCAACATTCTATCTGGCAAATTCTAAATCATATGATTTACTGGCAAGATTATATTTTACGACTTTTAAATGGAGGAGAGACAGAACCGCCGAAACATGCTTCAGTGACATGGCCAACAATGGTAATTCCACCTACCAAAAAGGATTGGGATTTGGCTGTAAACAAATTTGCTGCTGGTATAAATGAAGCTGTTAGATTTGCTGAGAATGATGAAGTCGTTTCAAGTGATCAAGTGGAGCATCTTCTTACTTTAATTTCGCATAATAGTTACCATTCAGGTCAAGTTGTGATTATCAGACGTTTTCTAAATCAGTGGCCACCTACTTCGGGTGGAGATACATGGTAAAAGCACTAACTGGCTTAGAAAATATTTATCTCATCAATTTTTCTTTGTAGATGGGTGCTGCGATTAAATGATTTTATATAATATTCTTTTTATATAATGTTGCGAGACGCATTAACAAAAAGTGAGTGTTGAAGTACTAAATTTCTAGGAAATCCAGGTTTTAATGCGACACATCATGGAGTAAAAATGAAATCATAATTACATTGGAGTTATGCATAGACGCGTGTAATCCTAACAAATATTACAAATACAAGTCTCTAACATCTTTCATCAGGGAAGGTGTATTTTTTATTGATTACGTTTCTGGAAATTTTAATCATTTGCTTAGAAATCTTTTTTTGAAATATGTATACTTTAAAAGTATGCTTTTTATCAGTTGTGAGAGGAGAAATATTTGTATGAAGAGTGCTGATGCCGTGGAAATCCTATCTTTACGTGAAGAATTAATTTTTGATATTGCTAAAACGAATGAGCATTTTCCAATAATAGGCCGGATAAAGCCAAGCTTGCACGATGGTGTTTGGTCATATGAGGAAGAATTGTTTGAAACACCTGGTGAAACCCGTTTTCCAGACGATCTTCTGGACTGGAGCCAGTATATTGATCAGGACGACAAAGCTTTGTTTTTAGCTTATGTAAATGGTGAATGTGTCGGGCAGATTCGTGTTGTCAAAGAGTGGAATCGGTTCTGTTACATCGAAAATATAGCATCAACCACACAGTACAGGGGTCACGGGATAGGTGCTCGATTGCTGGAGCGTGCAGAAGAATGGGCGAAAGAAAAAGATTTAATTGGTATGTCTTTAGAAGCGCAGGACGATAATTTGATTGCTTGCCGGTTTTATATCAAACATGGCTTTATTTTAGGCGGCGTTGATACACTCAAGCAGTCATACAATAAGAATATCGAAGCAACGTTATATTGGTATAAACTATTTAACTAATATTTTTAATTTACGCAGACACTTTATCTCACCTCGCTAAATTCCAAAATAACACTTCTTTCCTATGATAAAAATCTTACGTTATTTTAAATTAATGAAACAGTTTGACGGCATTGGCAAACGAGAAAAGGATGAAAAACAGAATGACTAAATCCAAATTATGGACGAAGGATTTTATCATCATCACAGTAACATCGTTTTTAGTATTTTTAACATTTTACTTATTGATGACCACATTGGCAGTATATGCAATTCAACAATTTAACGCTTCAGAAACTCAAGCTGGTCTGGCTGCAAGTATATTTGTAATCGGTTCGGTATTCTCACGTATTTTAGCAGGTAAATATGTAGAGGTCGTTGGCCGGAATAAATTATTATATGGGAGTTTAATATTATTTTTAATCGCTTCTATTCTTTATATACCTGCAGAAAATTTTAACCTGTTATTAGCTGTTAGATTTTTACACGGTGCAGCATTTGGGATTGCAACGACGGTAATGTCTACTGCCGTGATGAGCATTATTCCACCGGAACGTCGCGGCGAAGGTATCAGTTACTATACTTTAGGTACGCCGCTTGCTACAGCAATCGGACCGTTTTTAGGAATTTTAATTGTACAGCGCGCTGACTTCGATGTGTTTTTTTCGCATGTACATTGTTCTCAGTTGTGAGCCTAATTGTATTGTTGTTCGCTAAAATTCCCGAAGCACAGTTGACTAAGGCACAACTTGCTGAAACAAAACGCTTTAAATTCCAGGATTTCTTTGAGAAGTCAGCACTCCCGATATCAGCGATGATGTTTGTTATGGGATTTGCATTCTCAAGTGTGCTCACATTTAGCAACGCCTATGCGATTGAAATTAATATGGAATCGGCATTTAGTATATTCTTCATTGTGTATGCCGGATTTTTATTAGCATCGAGACCATTTGCAGGTAAGCTGCTGGATTCAAAAGGCGACAACATCGTGATCTATCCTGCATTGATATTGTTTGCGGTTGGACTTGTCTCGTTAAGTCAGTCGTATACAAGTTTTATACTTCTTTTTGCTGCTGGCTTGATCGGGATTGGATTCGGTAACTTAATATCTTCATTCCAGGCAGTAGTTGTGAATAAGTCACCGAGACACAGAATTGGACTTGCCACTTCCACATTCTTTATTGCCATGGATGCAGGCGTTGGTGTCGGACCGATTGTAATCGGTGCTATCCTGCCAGCACTCGGCTATCGCAATATGTATCTGACGATGGCGATTGTGATTGTTGCGATGATTGTTGTGTATTACTTAGTCCACGGTCGAAAAGTGAGTGGAGATGTTGAAGTTGCAGTGAGGTAAATAATTTTTAATGATATTTGAAGGGGGAGCTGTCACTATGTGGCGGCTTTTTTTATGGAGATTTTTGTATGACTTGTTTTGGATGTTCCCCATGGACTAAAAACCTGGTGTGGTGAACACCCTGGAGCAAAAAGTGTTCCCCACGGACTAAGAATCTGTTGTGGTGAACACCCTGGAGCAAAAAGTGTTCCCCATGAACTAAAAACCTGTTGTGGTGAACACCCTAGAGGGAAAAGTGTTCCCCATGGACTAAAAAACAGTTGTGGTGAACACCCAGGAGAGAAAAGTGTTCCCCATGAACTAAAAACGTGTTGTGGTGAACACCCTGAGTCAAAAAGTGTTCCCCATGAACTAAAAACCTGTTGTGGTGAACACCCTAGAGGGAAAAGTGTTCCCCACGAACTAAAAACCAGTTGTGGTGAACACCCTGGAGCGAAAAGTG
>JBGYPO010000104.1:0-6912 GCA_041838435.1 Aliicoccus sp.
AATCATATAATTCAAGAAGTCGAAGTTGTTCAACTTCCCAGTTATACTTACGTTTCGCTGTATTCATCTTAGTTTTAAATGTATTTCTTAAATCTTTGTCATTGATAAGTGTCTCTATCGCATTAATCAATGCCTGTTTATCACTTGGTGGTATTGTTAACCCAATTCGCTCACCCGTAACAACGCGCTCAATCTCAGGCAAACTAGACGCGATTACAGGCACTTCTGCCATTATATATTCAAAGAGCTTATTAGATGATGCTGAATAATGATTAAAATTCGTGTTCTCTAAAAATTGAATGCCGATATCTGCTGATTTTGTATAACTCCTTAATGTTTGATACGGTACCCGGTCGATAAAGAACACCTTATTTTGTAATTGTAATTCATCTCTTAAAGCCACCATGTTTTCTCTTTCTTTTCCGTCACCTATCATGATAAGTGCTGCACCCTTAACTTCTGAAAATGCTTCAATTAAAAGATGAAGTCCACGCCCACTCTGTATGCCGCCCTGATAAAGTACAATCACTTGATCATTAGAAATATCAAACATTTCTCTAAAATCAACGGCTTGTACTTCATGGATATTATAGAGTTCAGAATAATTATGAATAGATACCGGGCGCATGCTATACATATCTTCATGATAGTCAGCACGTGTCTCATTCTCAACGATAACTTTATCAACGAAGCGTAAAAGAAATCCTTCAACTCGTTTTACAAGATTCGCGCGATAATGCGTACGACTAGTTTGTACTTCGTGTGAATCATATATTAGCACTTTCTTATTCAATCTGAATTTTGCGCTTATCACACCTTGAATTAGTGTGTTCAAATCATGCGCATGATAAATATCAGAGGTACGCATCCACCCTATTAACATCATACGAAGCATAAGCCATATATTCGGTAGGTGTTTGTCGGTAATAGACTGATTATATTTTTTTGTAAATGCGCGTCTTATTGGCCTCAACACCGTCATACCCTTCTCCGGTCGTTCCACGCGTGGCAGATGAGTTTCATCGATGTCACGCTTAGCTATAATAACGACACCATAGCCATTATCGACAAGTGTCTTTGCTTCACGATAAACACGTGCATCATTTATAAAGTTGTTCCATACATACATTGTTACTGTTTTCATTTGCGTCACCTAATGTTTTTTATAATCTTATTCTACATAAGAAATGAAAACATTTCATTTTTATCTTCAAATTGTGTTAAGATATCAGTAATTTATGTAGGTTAAGAGGGTTCATTAATGTTAAAGAAAATATTACTCGGTGGATTTCTCCTCGTTTCATTAGTTGTATCTATTGCAGTCATTTATTTTGTGATGATGTTTAACTTATTTGATGACAGACTTTCAGAATCATTTATAAGTTTAGAACGTGGAAATAGTGAACTTCGAGTTGAAGAAGCAGATGAAATAACAAACAGTTTTACCGTTTTAATTTTAGGTATTGATGAATTATCAGAAGAGGATGATCCGGGCGATGATGAAGTGCATCCCGATGCAAGATATCACCGAAGCGATACGATGATACTCGCAACTTTTAACAAAGATATAGATGAAGTTAAATTGATTGGTATCCCTAGAGATACAATTACATACATCGAGCATGTTGAATATTTTGATAAAATAAACCACGCGCATATGTTTGGTGGTCCTGATGCTGCTGCTAAGACAGTCGAATCATTACTTAATGTACCTGTAGATTATTATGTTCGCGTCAACATGAGTGCTGTTGTTGATATCGTTGATGCACTTGGAGGCGTAGAATTTGATGTGCCGTTTGACATGAATGAACCAAACTCTAGCAATACTGAACGTATCATTTTAAGCGAAGGTGAACAATTGCTTGATGGGGAAAGTGCGCTTGCCGTGGTACGTAGCCGACGCGTAGACTCTGACTTAGCACGTAATAATCGTCAGATTGAAATGGTCTATAAGATAATGGAAAAGGCAAAGTCAACGAATGCAATTATGAACTTAGAACAGTTGATAGAAGTTGTCTCAGAAAATATTACACATAATATTCCGAGTGAAGAAATGAGAGGTTTGGCCTCTTACTATGCATTTAATAACTTAACCTTTAACTCCGTTCAATTACGTGGCGAAGACTTTTGGACTGAAAATCGTGCGGCTTATTTTTATCGCGCAGATGATGAACATCTATATCTCATATCTAACACGCTTAGACGTGAACTCGGCCTTGATATAAACGATGATGCTTATAATTTAATTAATATACGTTTGCGGGATTATATAGAACCATACGTCACATTTGACGATTACATGCTCAATGATTATAGACCAGAAGAGGCCCCATATTTTACTTCTTATTATTATGTGAGCAAACTTGGGGACGGTATTAATATTCCTGAACTTGAGCCTCTTGAACATGGTATTGAAGGTGAAGATGATTTAGAACATAATCCAACTGATGATGTTCAGTTAGATGGTTCTGATGATACATTTGAATTTGAGTATAGAAATGATCAAGACTTACAATAAGTGTGTCGAGGGGGAAATCGAGTGGAGTTTATTGCAGCTAATACAGAAGTTCTATATAAAGAATGTTTAAAGATTCGCTTTGAAGTCTTTGTCAGTGAACAAGAAGTACCTGAAAATGAAGAAATAGATAAATATGAGTCAGATTGTGAGCATTTCTTAGTCGCGATGGATTCTCAATATGTGGGTACTGCGCGCTATCGTCGGAAAGATTCGAGCGATAATGTTGTAAAAATTGAGCGCGTTGCTGTCGTTAAACCATACCGTGGTGAAGGTGTTGGGCGTGCATTGATGCAACACCTGCATGAAGTTGCTAAAGCGTCCGGATACACTCATGCAGAACTTGGTGCCCAAATTCAGGCGCTGCCATTTTACAGTTCACTTGGTTACGAAAAAATTTCAGATATGTTTTTAGATGCAGGTATTGAGCATTTTATGATGCGCAAAGAATTATAGAAAAAACTACCCCATACACCTATCCCTTAAGTGAGATGTGTATGGGGTAATTTATTTAGTCTTGCTGTTTAGCAGCTTCTGCAATTTTCTGCAACTGTGCTTCTTTGACAAATCCGATTGTCGGTTTGCCATTTTGGAATATATACGTTGGATAATCTTTTTCACTGCGCCGAAGTCCAACGTTATGTTGCTCAAAATGCTTAATTATTTGTGTCACATAATCAATTAAATCAGCAATCCAATCAATCCGTTCTTGATTTAAGACATCTACTTCTAATATTGGATTTTTTCGCTCTTTTACCGGAAATGAAATACTGCGAATAAATGCCATCTCCGACATGCTGAGTTCGTCCCGTGTTTTAAAATGTATGCGGCTTAACGGCGAAGTCTTAGCCCCTCTAAGCAGTGCTTTAAACGATTTATTAAAATCAAACAACTCAACATCATTTCTATTGTGACGTACTAAATACGTCTCTTTATCGACCTGGATAAAGAACAGCGATCCAAATTTTACTTGATTTGTTGTCACAAGTTCACGATACAACTGAACGGTCGGTAAAAATATTTGATAGTTTAACTTTGATGCAATATTTTCTACCTTTTGACCGCCTCGTTTTTTTGTAAATGTAAGTTCAATACCTGTATCTGCAACAATCACGCGGCCAGTAGAGTCAAATAACGCATACATTTCTTCATCTTGTGGAAACACCTCTCTAAATTGTGCATCTAGATGTCCAAGACTGACTAAATATTTAACTGTTTCATCCAATGTGATTGAATCAGGTACATCAATATAAACGATTAATATATCATGGGTTTTTATCTTAACTTTTAAATTCATTCTGAATCCCTCTCTATTTCTAATATGTTAGATAGCATGTCAACACGCATACGTACTAACTCCTCGTACTCATATAGCGATAACACTTTAATGTCTTTAAGCTGCACAGGATCGATTGGTGTCGGCCGAATAATAAACTGTACGAATGTCACAGCAAAATCTTCTTTTACATTAGTCGCTTGATATGGAATATAAAAATCTTGAAAATTATTGTTATAAAAAGCTTCACGCTGCGGCATAGGCTTGTGTGTATTATCATACCAATCCTCACCATATTGTGTCCAAAATCTCTCTATATAATCAGCAAGCATGGCGTCATCTTTTAAACAGGACAACGTGGTTGTCGGACACGTAAAGTCTTCTAGCGGTAATGAATATACATGTGCAAACTCATGAATTAGAGTGCGGTACAGTTGTGAACGGTTTTGATTATCACGGATATCTACTGCAAGCAGCGTATCCCCAGGTGAGATAGAGACATATGCAACGCGGCTACCTTCACCATCAGAAAATAACCTGAAACGGTTCACATTATTTACATATTCATCAGGTACGATATCAGCATACAAGTCCCAAATCTCCAGAAAATTTTCCTCTTCACCAAAGGGCAAAGCGTTATGCTCGGTTGGACTATGCAGTGTGCCTTCGTCATCAATATCATACGTGATGTAATTTACAGTACTGCGGTTCTCATGAAATACATACGGATCATTAAGCAAATTAATATAACCCTCAATCTCATCAATGAGAGCGTCACCAACAATCGCACATTCCTCTACAGTTTCACAATCCGGATGTCCCACCACAGCGTTCCAATCCACATGAGTCGGATAATCACCGCGTTCCGATAGAAATTCAAATAAAAACATAATGCTTAAAAACATGATAAGCACGATAACCGCTAAGATAAAAATTCGCGGTAACACATAGAGTGATTTAAATTTTTCTAGTATATATTCGTAATTTGATAATGGTTCACGTCTTGTTTTATCAATTATATTTTCTATCTGCAGCGTATCAAAAATAATGTCATATGAGTCATTATAGTACAATCCCTCTAATTCAATCACAGTACGATACGGTGCCGCGCCGGTATCATATTCACCTCGTGAAAATACAATGCAAGGGATATTTGCATTATGCGCACGTGTTAACAACTGTTTTAAAGTTGATTCATTAATATCTGTACTTGCGATTATAAAATCATAGTTACTGAGTCCAAGATAATCTGTTGATAATTTGTACCCGTTGCTGCCGGGGTCAATACCAGCATCGTTAATTGAACCATAATCCATCGATACCGTAGGCGTATTACGCATGTTGATCCGTAAGCGGGACAGCTTATCTTTTATACGTTTTGTGAGCGCTTGTTCATTTGATGAAAGGTGCGTGTAATAATCAACTTTGTTATCACTGTACTCACCAATTAACTTTGCAATTATGTATCCACCATCAAGTGTTGCGTAGGGCGTTTTATAAATTCCACCAATGACGAGTATCCGCATGTTACACCACCTTATGCTTCTTTACTCTATTGTATAGGATATATTTAAATGTTTGTATTTTTTAAAATAATCCAGTACTTCGAGTGCACGCCGATATTGATTTTCACATAGATGCGTCTCAATGGTTACAAGAAGACTATCACCAGTTCTAAAATGAACTTCAGTACCTGTTCGATGTTTAGAAAACTTCATGACTTGTCGCAAATTTAACCATATTGCATTTTTATATTTGCACGCATGCAATGGAAACATAACAAAATCATGCGTATCATCAATAATAATTGGCACTAATCGCTGAATTTTATGTGCGTGCTTTACGTTCATTTTACGTGAATTAATCGATGCTGCATAACATTCTATTAACAATTGATTAATATAATATTCAGCGTGCTTGATGCCGGGACGTGTCCTACCCTTCTGTGAAACGATATGACATAAATATTCAGGATGCGTAATCGGCTCTATATATAAAACATTATGATTTAACATAGATTCACTCAAATCACTATCCTTTCATCGTTCTTAGTCTATTAATTATAATATATTTTCAATTTATATAACATATATTTAACAAACTAATATAAATAGTTAACGTTAATTGAATTTGTCGTGTATTTTATCAATTTATAAGAAAGATAAATCTTCAGGAATTTATTACATTATTGATATCCGGAAATAATAAACGTCGACAAGACAGGGTTCAAAATGGACATGAATTTACGTATTATGCAGTATGAAAGAATGATTTATAAACATTTGATTGCGCTCTGCATTAAATATGATCAAGATGATTTTTTGCAGATTGGACGTATGGCTGTTTTTAAAGCGTTACAAATTGCTGATGCTGACGACTCAATTGTAGAAGCGAGCCTCGTATATGGTCTAATTCGCAACCGCTTAATAGATGAAATTAGACGACGTCAGAAATACCGCATGGAAGTTTTGGACGCGGATACAGTGATAGAACCAATTGATAAAAATAATATGAAGTATCAAGAGTGGATGCTAGTCCTTAATGAAGTGTTGAATACAATGGAATATAATTGTTTAATACTTACACTTGAAGGACATACGCAGTCTGAGATTGCGATTCTTATCAAACGCAGCCCATCAATGGTGAAACAATATAGACGCAATATAAGAGCAAAAGTTGCGCGTTATGTGAGTCAGTAGAATAATTTTTAATTTTGTAGTATAATACCAACATCTGATTGGAACATTGGAGGTTATATTATGGCTGAAGAAGAAGAACAGGAAATACTGGTTAAGGTCGGAGATATTGTTAAGTTTAAAGATATGATCGGCAAGGTTGAAAAAATTAATGACAACTCAGTAATCGTTGACCTAACAATCAATGAAAATTTCGATGAACATGAGATGTTTGAAAAGACAGTAGTAAACCATAAAAATTATGAAATAATAGAGTAATATTTTAGGCTGCCCAATGGGTGGCCTTATTTTTATGGGATATGTGTATGATATTTGGGCATTTTAGAGATCTGTAGGTCACTGTCAGTTCACAGTGACCCAATAGACAGGGTTTCGAGTCACTGTCAGTTCACAGTGACCCAATAGACAGGGTTTCGAGTCACTGT
>JBGYPO010000105.1:0-7151 GCA_041838435.1 Aliicoccus sp.
AATAAGGTGGAAATTTAATGTACTCAAAGGATGAAATCGTAAAAGAAGCAAAAGAATTAGGCCGTATGATTGCGAATACGGAGCAGGTTGAGTTTTTTAAAAAAGCAGAAGCTAAAATTCATGAAAATGAAGAAGTTCGCAAGCGCATGGCTAGTTTGAAGAGTTTGCAAAAACAGGCAGTGAACTTCCAGCAGTACGGTAAAGAAAAAGCATTGCAGATGACTGAAGAGAAAATTAAACAGATTGAGGACGAGCTTGAAGAAATGCCAATCGTCGATCAGTTTAAGAAATCCCAGACAGAAGTGAATACGATTTTACAAATGGTATCGCATGCAATCAGCTCGACTGTGACTGAAGAAGTGATTAAGTCGACTGGCGGAGACTTATTGCAGGGCCAGACCGGTGCAGAAGTACGCAATAGACCGAACCAGAATATAGAGAAATAATATTTGTTAGTGTTTTGAGCCCCCTGCGGCTGCGGATCAGTGGATCTGCGGTTGCGGGAGGTTTATTTTGTTTGGTTTGGGATAGGATAAGGCTGGTATTTGCTCGCGTAAAAGATAGACGGTGTTTCTTCTACACGAGAGTTATTCGCATAGAAGATAGGTGGTGTATCTTCTACACGAGGATTGTTCTTATAGAAGATAGGAGGTGTTTCTTCTATACGAGACTTAATTGTATTGAATATGATGATCACGATATAATTTATGAAGAAGGCCCATATAATATTGGTAATGGTTATACTCTAGTCCAGAAAGGTGAACGTGGGCATAGAGAAGAGAACTACGAGTGGATTCATGTATATGGTAATTTTACCAATAATTTTAATGTTTTAGAAGAAAGAATAATTAAAGAGCCTATAAACGAAATACGTTATCAAGACACACCCTATTTCCTTTTTATATTAGAATCACAAATGATTGATGCTGATACTGGATTAAAGTTATCTACGCCAACATTCTATGACTATAAAAATGAATACAATCCTCAGAACAATCCGGAGGAACTTGAGACACAAATTCATGAATATACTCGTACGAATGATTTTGGAAAACTAATGGGTGGTAAATTTGGATTATTATTCACAGAATTTTTACAACAATTTAATAAAGAAAACAAAACTGATTATATAATTGATAGTGTAGATTTTTCTAGTAGGATAGATGAAGCAAGAGGAAGTGGTTATGGTAATAGAGACGGAATGTATTACAGCGTTTCAAATTTCCCTAGTATAGTCTATGTTAAAAATAAGTCAGAAAATAAAATACATCCTTCAATTCCTAAGAACATTCCAAACAGCCTAATATATAGTGAAAATGAAGAAGTACCGTCATATCGTGATATAAAGGTAATGTATAAAGATGAAATAATTTTTGATGAATTATACATGAGTGAATCGTTAGAATATCAGACTACTTCTACAATTGATACTGCTATAAAATATGCAATGGATAAATTAGAAGAATTTAATCCAAGTAAATTTTTCTATGAAAATGTTAAAGTAACGAGAGATTTAGACTACCTAACGCTATCTGAATATGGTATTGAAACAGGTTTCCTAGATGGTTTGTTTATAAATCTTGTAATAAATGTTGGAAAATATGCTGATATACTTACTGAAGAAAAACGCTTAGAAGATATTATGTTTGAAACTGAGTATGTTTATGATGAAGAATTATTGTTAGGGAGTGAAGAAATTATTCAGGAAGGTTTTATTGGCGTTAGACAGCTTGATGAAAGAGTAGCAGTCTACAATGGTGAAACTATCAGAGAAGTAATTTCTAGTGAGATTTTAAAATCTCCTGTAAACAAAATTATAAAGATTGGTATGAAAGATATTAGAGATGAAGTAGTTAATTCTGAAATAGATTATGAAACTATTTATGTTAAGAATTCTGAATTATTAATTGGTACGGAAGAGGTATCGCAAGAAGGTGTAGTAGGACTTCGATCAATTACTACACAAGTAATATTTATAAATGATGTTGAACTCTCAAGGGAAGTTATTTCTAATGAGGTTATATTAAATCCTGTAAACAGAATTGTGCAAATTGGAACTAAAGCAGCAGTTATTGAAGACATTTCAAAATCTGTAGTTGAAGAAACTCGTACCGAAGAAATTCCTTTCGAAGTTATTTACGAAGACAATCCTGAACTTGAAGTTGGCACTGAAAAGATTTCTCAGGAGGGTGTGAACGGTGTTCGCACAATTGTTGAAAGTGTTACTGCAGTTGGTGGAACAGAGACAAATCGTGAAGTTATTTCTGAAGAAGTAACATTAGCACCAGTTAACCAAGTCGTTCAAGTTGGGACGAAGGATGTTTTTGAAGAAACTAAGATTGAAGAAGTTGCGTTCGAAGTTGAACGTGTTGATAACCCTGAACTTTTAGTTGGTACTGAAGAAGTATCTCAAGAAGGTGTTGCGGGTGTTCGTACAATTGTTGAGGAAGTAACAACGGTTGAAGGTGAAGAAACTGACCGTGTGGTTCTTTCATCTGAAGTTACTACTGAACCAGTTAATCAAATCATTCAAGTTGGAACGAAAGCGTTAGTCATTGAAGATAATGCGACAGTTGTTTCTGAAGAAACACGCACAGAAGAAGTTCCATTTGAGGTTGTTTACGAAGACAATCCTGAACTTGAAGTTGGCACTGAAGAGATTTCTCAGGAAGGTGTGAACGGCGTTCGCACGATTGTTGAGAGTGTTACTACAGTGGGTAGCGTTGAGACGAATCGTGAAGTTGTTTCAGATGAAGTAACGACTGAGCCAGTTCATCAAGTAGTTCAAGTAGGAACTCAAGTTGCTGATGCCGAAGACGGTGAAACGCCAGTAGCACCAGGTGATGGTGCAGGTACGGGATCAGATGAAAATGGAAGTGGAGTTGTTCCAGCACCTCCTGCTGATTCGGGTGTATCTGAAAGTGATGACTCATCACAACAGGAAATTTTACCTGAAACAGGTACTGCATTGACGAACGCATTTGCAAGTCTTGCAGGATTACTTCTAGCGATGGGTGCAAGTTTCATATTCTTCACGAGAAGAAGAAATGCAGTTAAGTAATTTGAATCAATATAGTTAAAAAGATAAAGATAAGCGTCTAACTTGTGAAAATGAGTTAGGCGCTTTTTCATTGAACATATTGATTGTAGTTTTATCTAGTTGTTATTCACACCACTTGTGAAGTATATTATTCCTATCTGTGCACGAATAATGAGGTGAATGAATGTTTGAATTACCAGAATTTGAATTACCTGATATCGACTGGTCGAGATTAGATTTTCAGTGGCTGGTTGATGATATAAACTTGATAATAACGATGATGAAAATCATGATGATCGGAATTCCGCTGATGGGAGTTTTGATTTTTGTCATCGGAGTATTTTTATTTATAAGAAATATAAGCAAAGTGTCTAAAATCGAGAGACATATGAGAGAAATCAAAGAACTGTTGAAGCAGCAGGAAAATTTGTAATTGGCATTGATTCAATATCGCTACAATCGTATCTAAAAATGTCGTGTTGTAGCGAAATGGGTATGAAATCGCTACAATCGTATCTAAAAATGTCGTGTTGTAGCGAAATGGGTATGAAATCGCTACAATCGCATCTAAAAATGTCGTGTTGTAGCGAAATGGGTATGAAATCGCTACAATCGCATCTAAAAATGTCGTGTTGTAGCGAAAAGGCATAGAAATCGCTACAATCTTATCTAAAAATGTCGTGTTGTAGCGAAAAGGGTATGAAATCGCTACAATCACACTAATAATCTCCCCGTTGTAGCGACGGCCCCACCAAACAATTCTCCACCCAACAAAATCCCCACCATAAAAATGTTATAATAATACTAATAGAATTTTAAAATCGTGAGTTGATAGTTATGAGAAATGTAACACCGATGATGAAGCAATATTTAACGATAAAAGATCAATATCCTGACGCCTTACTGCTGTTTAGACTCGGCGATTTTTATGAACTCTTCTATGAAGATGCCATCACAGCGAGTAAGGTTCTTGAAATCACTTTAACGACACGCGACAAAAAGAAAGCCCCAATCCCTATGTGCGGCGTGCCGTATCATTCGGTGAAACGCTACATCGAAAAGCTCATCGAGCACGGATTCAAAGTAGCAATCTGTGAGCAGATGGAAGATCCTGCAACGGCTAAGGGGATGGTGCGTCGCGAAGTCGTGCGCATCATTACGCCGGGGACATTAATTGATGATTTCGGTATGGATGACAGCAGAAGCAACTATATATTATCAATGATGGATCACGGTGATGACTTAGCCATCGCTTTCTCTGATATTTCAACAGGTGAAATATCGAGTTTTAAATCAAGTGATCATGACTTAGTTATAAGCGAGATAAAAAGACTCAAACCCAGTGAAATTATCGTCAATGATTCAGCAGAAATTATACTAAATGAACTTTATAAAGATTCGCCATTTTACACTGTGTTTAATGAGACGTCGGACATCGAAATAGATATTCATCCTGATATCACAGCTATAGAACGCTCGAACTTGTCTCTGTTAATGAATTATATTTATCAGCACAATATGAAGTCGCTTAAACACTTCAAAACTGTACAGCCGCATAATATTAAAGGGTTTATGCAGCTGAATTACGTCGCACTCAGTAATTTAGAATTAATAGAAAGTCTGCAGACGAAAAAAACGAAGGGCTCACTCTATTGGTATTTAAACCGCACGACGACGCCTATGGGGAAGCGCAAGCTCAAACAGTGGATTGAAAAACCGTTGATTGATTTAAAAGCAATTGAAGCAAGACATCATGTTGTCGATATATTATTGCAAAACTTTATAGAACGCGAACAATTAAAAGAAGCGCTTGATTATGTGTATGATATTGAACGTCTGGTCGGTCGTTTATCATTTGGAAACATCGATGCGAAAGATCTCGTCCAGCTCATGCGTTCTCTCGAGTATTTACCACAGGTACATGATACCCTCAACAAGCTAGAACTCACATCACATAACATGTTCAGGGAATTCAACCCGTTAAAAGACGTTTACGAATTGCTTGAAGTGCGCCTCAATGAAGATGCACCAAAAACCGTGCGTGAAGGAAATATCTTTAAAGAAGGTTTCAATGAAGAGCTTGACCGCCTTAGAGATATTTCTAAAAACGGCCGCGCATATTTAGATGAGTACATCGAAAAAGAACGCGACCGAACAGGCATCAGACAGCTGAAGGTCGGGTACAACAAAGTGTTCGGTTATTATATTGAAATCTCAAAAGCGAATGCAGTGAACTTTGATGCAGAAAAATTTGAATACAACCGTAAGCAGACACTGACGAATGCGGAGCGTTTTATCACGCCTGAATTAAAAGAGATGGAAGATAAAATCATCAATGCGCAGGATGAGAGTGTCAGGCTAGAATATCAACTATTTTTAGAACTCAGAGAATTGATGGAAGCTCATATTGCAGCACTTCAAAAAACAGCAGAACACATCAGCACATTAGATTGTCTGATTTCATTTGCACTTGTGACAAATGAATATCAGCTTGTGAAACCGCAATTTGACCCGCATGTTTTATCGATTGAAGACGGCAGGCATCCTGTCGTTGAGAAAGTAATCGGGCAGAACACATACGTACCGAACAGCATTACACTTGATAATGCCACATTTTTATATTTGATCACAGGACCGAACATGAGTGGAAAATCAACATACATGAGACAGACCGCAATCATCAGCGTCATGGCACAGATGGGTATGTATGTACCTGCAAAATCAGCAACACTGCCGATATTCGACCAGATATTTACTCGCATCGGTGCAAGTGACGATCTCGCATCAGGCAAGTCGACATTTATGATTGAAATGCTGGAAGCAAATGATGCCCTGCAGCACGCAACAAAGAACAGCCTGCTCATATTTGATGAACTCGGTCGCGGTACGAGTACGTATGATGGGATGGCACTCGCACAGGCGATGCTTGAGTACATTCATGATAAAATTGGTGCGAAAACATTATTCTCAACACATTATCACGAGCTCACACAACTAGATCAAGTACTGTTCGGGCTTAAAAATGTACATGTAAAAGCCAGCGAACATGAAGGGAAACTTGTATTCCTGCACAAAGTGAAGCCGGGTGCGGTCGAACGAAGTTATGGCGTGCATGTCGCACGCCTGGCTGAACTGCCGGAGACTGTGACAAGCCGAGCGGATGAATTATTATACTCATTTGAGAATGCGCGCACGATTGAAGATAATCAATTGTCATTATCATTTGAAGATACAGAAACACCGCCACAGTCAGAAATCGAACAGGCAATCGAAGCGATGGATTTAAATCAAATGACACCAATCAATGCGCTGAACGAACTGCAGCGACTGAAAGATAGGTTAGGTGATATAAGTCGATGAATAATATTCAAATTTTAGATAAGATCCTACAGGATAAAATTGCAGCAGGTGAAGTTGTTGAACGTCCGAGTTCTGTTGTCAAAGAACTCGTTGAAAACTCTATAGATGCTATTGCCGATAAAATTACCGTCTATGTCGAAGAGAGCGGTATGAAATTAATTCGCATCATCGATAATGGTTCCGGAATCAGCAGGGAAGATGCGCCACTGCTGTTTGAACGTCACGCGACATCAAAGATATTAAGTGATTATGATTTATTCCAGGTTAGACAGTTAGGCTTTCGTGGTGAAGCGCTTGCCTCAATTGGCTCCGTGTCACTTGCCACAGTTGAATCGTTTAACAAAGAGAGTACTTCATTTAAAATGCAGTATGAGGGCGGCGTTAAGAAATCAATCACTGACGGTAAAGAACGCGTCGGAACAGATATCAGCATCGAAAATTTATTTTATAACACACCGGCACGACTAAAATATATCAGACACTTAAAAACAGAAGCCGGGAAAATTATAGACGTGATGACGCGTCTCTCTGTTGCGCATCCTGAGATCTCATTTAAATTAGAGCTTGACGGCAGCACGAGACTTTACACAAAAGGGACGGGGAATCTGCAGGAAGTTATCGCAGATATTTACGGTCTAAATATCGCAAAATCTGCCCTTGCAGTTGAGGGTGAAGACCAGGATTTCAAGGTGAGCGGTTATATTATTAAACCTGAAATTAACCGCAGCAACCGCAATTATATTCATCTGTC
>JBGYPO010000106.1:0-12056 GCA_041838435.1 Aliicoccus sp.
AGCTCACCGTACTGGATTATGTTGTACTTCTGTCTGTTTATGGCAGGGTTCGGACTGACACTTGCGCCGGTGACGACAGTCGCGATGAACGCACTCGACAACGAAGATATACCGCATGGATCCGCAATCGTGAACATCGTCAGACAGATCGGCTTGGCGGTTGGGGTCATCGTGCTCACGTCCATCATCAGTATCACAACGGCAACGATGGATGCACCTTACGAAGTCGGCACATATTGGGGCGTGACGTATGCGTTTATCGTCATGGCAATATTTGGATTCATCGCATTCCTAATATCATTCATTAAACGCAACAAAATGACACATTAAAAGGAGCTGCTTGTCATGTTACAAAAATTAGAATCAGGAAATCATCCACAGCCATTTAAAGGACCATTTTCAATTACACGTGTTTTACCAGGAAGAGTCTTTGGGGATAAAAGTACCAGCTCGTCGTTTGGACCGTTATCGAACATTGATCATGCGGTAATGCAAAAGGGTTTAACGATAAAAATGCATGAGCATGTGAATGACGAAATCTTGAGTTATGTCGTTACGGGCACATCGATTCACAGAGATTCTGCAGGGTTTGAAGTGCCAATCAGTCGTGGGAAATTGATGCTGATGAATGCGGGAGAGAGCTTTTGGCACGAAGAGAAAGTGAAGAAAGATTATGTAGACATGCTGCAGATTTTTGTCAGACCCGTTGAAAAAGATTTACCGGCTAAGATTCAGTTCCATGATAAGCCAATGGATAACAGTGACTGGTACGTCATGGTCGGACCGGAAGGCAGTGATGCACCTTTATATGTGCGTCAGAATGTTTACATCATGGATGCACATTTAAAAGCAGGCGAAAGCTTAGACGTACCAATTTATGAAGGCCTTGCCCCGTTTCTCTATGTGATGAACGGTGAGATTCAAATAGGAGATATATTAGTTGGAAAGCAGGAAGCCGTTACAGATGTTGACGCGCCTCTTCCAGCGTTTACGGCTAGTAGTGATGCGACAGTCGTACTGTTTATGGTGGATTTAGAAGCAGACATGTCGATGGCAGGAACAATAAGTGGGATGGAGTATGAATGATGAGTATAAGTTTAAAATTAATTGACTATGAAAAAAATTTAGCAGAATTCTATGATTTAATTATGAATAACACAGATTATTTCAATGATTATGTAGAATCAATACCTACTCTCAACGAAGTGAAAGAAGATTTTCTGCTGGATGTACCACCAGGTATAGCCTTAAATAATAAAGAGGTATATGGCATATATAAAGAAGGCAATATGATTGGATTTGTAGATTTATTATTCAATTATCCACAGGAATCTACTTGTATGATTGGATACCTCGTTATAGATCAGAATTTTAGAAAACAAGGCATAGGGCAACACGCTTATGATTGGATTATTGGTTACGCTAAAGACAGAAATATAGAAACACTGAGACTTGGTGTTATTAAAGCCAATCTACCAGCAGTAAGAATGTGGGAAAAACAGGGGTTCAAAACAGTAGAGGAAATACCAACAGAATATGGCGAACAACTCACGATGGAACTGCGGTTATAATGACTATCACTAAAAGAGAAAGTATTAATGAACGCAGATACTTCAGGATTTTAATGATACATTAATACAAAGTAGTTTAACCGTGTCGAGGCCGACACGGTTAGACATGTTATATTCGATAATATTAATAGAATACAAAAAAAGATAACCCCAGGAGCAAAGGAATTCTCAGGCAACTGTAGTTACCATACTCCCATCCGGGAACCCAACTTTATCCTTCAAAAGTTATCTTTGAAACTATAATATATTATTCTCTGATTATTATTCAAGCATACTTCTTTTTAATCTTAATGTTATTTCAAACCCAATAATTTCTTAGTTTCCTCAAGTGAATAAGTTTCTGGATTTTTGTTATGTTCAGCCATAGCCTTTTCGTAAATCTCTAAGTCTTCTTCATCTTCTATTTTCTCAAGGATCGTAGTTATAATTAGTTGCTCAGCTGTTAAACCATGGCGTTTTGCATACTGTTTAATTAGCTCTTTTTCATTCTTACTCAGACTGATTATCATTGATTCTGTATTAGACATAGGCTCACCTCTTTTTTATTTAGAAACAATATCCTCAATAAATGAATCAAAAAATCCGTTGAACGGGAAAAGATTTCCACGAATTTTATCTTGTAGCTTCTCAGTAGATGCTTCAGCAAATTTTACAATGTCATCTGGATATTTAAACAGGCGGCTATTCGATAAAAACTCATCATAATCTACTATTTTCCAATCTTCCCCTGGACGTTTTACGATGTCTATATCCAAGTCGATAAAGCGAATATTATTATCTTTGTATTCAGCAGGCAGGGCGATATTGCAGTAATACTCGAGGTCCCCATCAGGATAGATGTCTATATTAACAGTAAAGCCTTCTGTTAAAGAAAAATATTCCAACGACGGCGTAGGAATTTTAAACACTTTTTCTTTAGTGTAATGATTAAGATTCCGACCGGCCTCGCCTCTGACGAGTATGTATTCGTTGGTACTTTCTATAAGATAAGTATCCCATGAATAATGTAACTTCTGGTTATATTTATCTACTAATACCATTACTTTTTCGTTCAATGTCTTCATTTAAAACCAGTCCTATTCAGATTTTTCTGTATGCTATAATATTATCACTTATATATAGAACTAATCGAGGTGAAGCAATGAAAATTAGAGAAGCGGGATTAACCGATGCAGCAGGTATCGCAAAAGTACATGTAGACAGTTGGAGAACGACGTATAAAGGTATCGTTCCGGATGAATATCTAGATAAGCTTTCTTATGAACAACGGACGGAACTATGGATAAAAAACATCAGTGAGTCAGATAACTATGTGATCGTTGCCGAGACTGATGAAGGAGATATTATTGGTTTTGCAACTGCTAATAAAAGGGATGACAACACGAGTGATCTGACTTCAATTTATCTGCTGGAAGAATATCAGGGTCATGGTATAGGTAAGCAGCTTCTTAAAGATTTATTTAAGTATTTTAAGAAAGAAGGCTGCCAAAAAGTCTATGTGGAAGTTCTGGAAGATAATAAAACGAAGTTCTTTTATGAACATTACGGTGCTGAATTTGTTAAAACTGTTCAAATTAAGATTGGCGGGAAGACACTTAATGAATCCATATATGCCTGGAATCAGGAAGACCTTGTGTTCAAAAAAAGTCTGTGGACTTACGATTAATTCAATCGTTACTTAATACAACACCTTCCTAAAGGTACTTGGAATCAAGTACTCAACCGAAGGTGTTTTTCGTAAGGAGAAAGATATGGATTATATAAAATGGAACATGAACAAATTTAAATCTAAAGATACGTCACACACTTTAATTGATGAGTTTACGATGGAGACGCTGAACGCGGTGAAGCATTATCATACGACTATGTCTGCGTATGAAACTACTCCTTTACATCATCTCAACTCGCTTGCAGATACTCTTGGTGTGAAAAAGGTCGTCGTTAAAGATGAATCAAAACGTTTTAACCTTAATGCCTTTAAACCGTTGGGCGGCTCATATGCAATGGCAGCATATTTTGCGCGGGTCTTAAACCTGGACTTAAACACTCTGTCGTTCAATGACTTAATGGAAGAGATACAACAGCTCGATACAACAACATTTGCGACCGTAACAGCCGGGAACCACGGTAAGGGTGTCGCATGGGCAGCAGGTGCTCTCGGTCAGAAAGCGAACGTTGTTCTGCCCGCGGGGTCTTCTGAAAGTCGGTTTCAGGCCATTCAGGAACTTGGTGCGGACGCTCATATTTCTGACTTGAATTATGATGATGCCGTGGCATATACAGCAGAGCGGGCTGAACAAAACGGCTGGGTCTTACTGCAGGATACCGCATGGGCAGGGTATGAAGACTTGCCGATGTCCATTATGAAGGGTTACACAACCATTATTGCTGAGATTTTGGAACAGTTGAACGGTCAGGATTTACATCAGTTTACACATGTTATCCTGCAGGCAGGTGTCGGCTCGTTTGCAGCAGCAATGGCAGCGGCAATCTATAACCAGAGAATGGATAATCCGCCGATTTTTATCGTTGCAGAGCCGTCCCGCGCTGATTGTTTATATCAGTCCGCAGAAAGTAAAGATGGCACGGCGCAACGGGTGTTTGGTGATTTGGATTCTATGATGGCCGGTCTTGCATGCGGGGAACCGAATCCGATTGCGTGGAATATTTTAAAACAGATTGCCGATGCATTTTTCTCGTGTGACGATGAAATCAGTGCCCGCGGCATGAAGATATTGGCTGCGCCTTTACAGAATGACCCATCAATTATTGCAGGAGAATCCGGCGCGTTGCCGATTGGCTTGTTGAATGAAATTATGACCAATGATGATTTGGCCGAGGCGAGGGAAGATTTACGTTTCGATAAAAATGCTTCTGTCCTGGTTATTAATACAGAAGGCGATACGAATCCTGAGAACTATAAACAAATCGTTAATAATTAAAAAGGAAGACCCTGTGATATTTGGGTCTTCCTTATTTTAATTAATAAAATCTATACATTTAATCTCAGGGTCATCGCATTGAGCGCAACAACCACCGTACTGATCGACATCAATACTGCACCAACAGCAGGTGAGAGTATGAGACCAACACCTGCGAGAATACCGGCAGCTAAAGGCACTGCCAGAATATTGTACCCGGCTCCAAGCCATAAATTCTGTACAGTTTTCCTCATTGTATTATCAGCAAGTACCAGAAAATTCAAGATATCTGACGGTTCACTTTTAACAAGTATGACATCACCGGATTCAATCGCAACGTCGGTTCCTGCACCAATCGCAACACCAATGTCGGCACGCACGAGACTCGGCGCATCATTAATGCCGTCTCCAACCATCATGACGGTCTTACCTTCTTCCTGATACTTTTTAATCATCGACTCTTTGTCTTCAGGCATCATCTGCGCATGGACATCGGTAATTCCGAGTTCTGCTGCAACGGATTCCGCAACCTGTCTGTTATCACCGGTTAACATGACAGGTTCGATACCACGCTTAATTAATTCCGCGACCATGCCTTTAGAACTTGCTTTGATCTGATCGCCTTGTGCGACGATACCGCTGTTCTCACCATCAATAATTAGGAAGCTGACAGAGTTGCCTTTGCCCGCCAAGTCGACAAACTGTTCTTTATCGTATTCTATATTATTATTATCCAGGTAGGATACGCTCGTTATTTTCATGTCTTTACCGTTAATTTTTGCCTCGAGCCCAATGCCTGGTATAGTGTTAACGTCTTCGGCATGAGGAATGCTGACATCTCGCTCTTTGGCCTTATCCAGAATACCAACCGCAAGCGGATGACTCGAACTCTGTTCGATTGCTGCCATGAAGCCGAGCACTTCATCATCTGTATGCGCATCATTAAAACTCTCCATATGATTCACTGCAAAGTTACCTTCAGTAAGTGTACCTGTCTTATCCATCATGACTACATCAATTTTTTTAGCCGTTTCAATTGCTTCACGATTTTTCACAATCAGACCATTTTGTGCACCAATTGAAGTCGAGCGTGCTGTCACAAGTGGAATCGCAAGGCCAAGTGCGTGTGGACAGGCGATAACAAGTACTGTTACGAGCCGTTCAAGCGCGAATGGTATGTCGTTTGCTGTCAGCATCCAAATAACAAAGGCGATTATGCCGACACTGAGCGCGAAATAAAATAAATAGCCGGCAATCCTGTTTGCAAGTAACTCTGCAGGTGATTTGTCGTTTTGCGCTTGGCTCACAAGCCCCATCACCTGTGATAGATAGCCACTTTCGCCGGTACCTGTAACTCTTACAGTAATCGTACCGGACCCGTTGACTGAACCACCGATAACATCATCATCAACAGTTTTCTCAACGCTTCTGGATTCACCCGTTACGAGCGATTCATCGACTGAAGTGCGACCAGAAACAATTATACCGTCTGTGGGAATATTGTCTCCAGCGCTCACTTGAATGATGTCACCAACGTGCACTTCTGATAATTCTACCTCTCTGGGTGTACCAGATTCATCGATGACAACGGCTGTGCTCGGCAACAGCTCAGCCATCTTTTTGAGCGCATTTCCAGCATTGCCAACCGCACTCATTTCAATCCAGTGACCGAGCAGCATCACAACAATCAATGTCGCGAGCTCCCAGAAGAAGTCCATCGTATGAACATCCGGTGCACCAAAATGGTTCATATAGAAGGCATATAAGCTATAAAAATAAGCAACAGAAATACCCATTGAAATCAACGTCATCATGCCGGGCTTACGTGCTTTTAATTCTTCCTTCGCACCACTGATAAAAGGCTTGCCGCCATAGATGAAGAGTATTGTAGCGAGTATCAGTACGACCCAGTCCGAGCCGGGGAATGAAAACTGAAACGGCAGTTCGATGCCCATCATCGGGGCAAGGAATATAATCGGTATGGCAAAGATTAACGAAATGAAAAACTTCTTTTTGAAGTCACCGTGGTGGTGATGGTCGTGGCCATCGTGGCCGTCATGATCACCATGATGATCATGCGCAGCATGCCCGACATGTTCGTCAGGTTTGTCATGTTCTTTATGATTGTCATGATGCTTATGATTATGCTCTGTCATGTTATCCCTCCTATCACTTATACATTTTTATTCTTTAAGTTTACATATTTATAGTTATAAGTTAGAATTATCTGACTATTAAGTACATTTAGGTTATTTCTGTTTAATTTCAAAAATTAATGGGAATTAATTTTATAACGAATTAAAAATCATAGGAGGATTTTAAAATGACACATGAACAACAGCAACAATTGATTCAAACATTGCATGACTGTGTGGCAGCTTGTAACCACTGCTTTGACGCGTGTTTAAGGGAAGATCATGTAGATATGATGGCAGAGTGTATCCGACTTGACCGTGAATGCGCAGACATTTGTGCATTGTTAGAACAAGCGGTGGCACGCAATTCACCGTTTGTGGCAGATCTTGCTGCAGTATGTGCTAAAGTATGTGAAGCGTGTGGAAACGAGTGTAAAGAACATGACCATGAGCATTGTCAAAAATGTGCAGAAGCATGCTTCAAATGTGCAGAGGCGTGCAGGTCAGTTGATTAAATATATAATTCAAAAAGAGTCGGGATTCTTCAATGATAAGAATCCCGACTCTTTTGTTATTTCTAAATTAATAGGTCACTCCATATTTTCAGTGATGTAGCTAAAATTAACAGTGCTAAAATCCACTGTAAGACTTTAACATTCATCCGTTGACCTAATTTTACGCCTGTTGGTGCTGCAATAAGACTTGCTATAATCATGATTGCAGCGGGCCAGTATAGGACTTGGTCTGTCGCTATCTTACCAACCGTTGCTCCAATTGATGAAATAAATGTTACGGCTAAGCTTGTCGCGATAGTCACTCGTGTTGGTATTTTCAATACAACAAGCATAATCGGCACAAGAATAAATGCACCTGCAGCTCCGACAATACCTGCAGCCAATCCAGTAATGAAAGAAAGTGAAGCTGCTAATGGTCCGTTGAACGTCAGCTTATCATCTGGCTTAAACGGTACTTCTTTTTTTGGTAGAAACATCAAAATAACAGCAGTCGTCGCAAGTATCGCATAGACAATATTAATCTGAGTTTCAGATAGAAATCCGGATCCATACCCTCCAAGTAAACTGCCGACAAGAATTGCGCCTCCCATATATGCAATCAGTCTAAAATTTAAATATCCACTGCCTTTATATGCCCATACCCCAGCAAGTGTGGCGAAAAATACTTGTACAGCACTGAGACCAGCCACCTCATGGGCGGTAAAACTTGCAACGCCCAACATAGACGGTATAAAAAGCAGCATCGGATACTTGATAATAGATCCTCCGATTCCAACCATACCTGATATAAATGAACCAATAAATCCAATTAGAAATATAACGACAATATAGGTAGTGTCCATTGTTACATCGCTTGTTTAATGCCGGCATAGCCGTGTTCGATATTCACGACATTATTAAAGCCTTGTGCTTTTAGCACACTCACAGCAATCGCTGAACGTACACCTGATTGACAGTGCACATAGATTGTATCATCTGTGCTAAATGGTAATGACTTCCCGTCGAGTTGTCCAAAATGAATATGATGTGCGTTATCCAGGTTACCAGATTGATACTCAGAAATTGAACGGACATCGAGAATGTTCCTATCGTCAAAAGATTTAACAAAGTTATCGGGTGCAACATTCTCATACGAATCATTGAAGTATTTATGCGCTCTATCTGCCGGCACAATTAATTCAAGGTTATCAAAGCCGATGGATGCAAGATCTTCTTGGAGTGCATGACTTATTTCAGGGTCTGCGATAACTGTCATCGGCTTATTGTAATCGATATACCATCCTGCAAATTGCAGAAATTTTTCATTATAGGGAATATTGAACGCCCCTTTTTTAAACCCTTTGCTGAATTGTTCTTTACTTCTTAAATCGAATATTTGACCGGGGAGATCATCCGGTAATCCGATCTTAATATCTTTCACTGCAAATTCAGGAAGTCCTATTTTATTGACCTTCTTCATTTGTGCAAAGTAGGTTGGTGGTTCAGGCTGATCACTCATCAGCGCTTTGATGAAATCTTCTTTGTTGTCATATTTGAATGCCCAGTTGTTCAGACGCTCATAACCAAGTGTCGAGAAGGGAACGGCTCCGAGCGATTTTCCGCATGCACTACCCGCCCCATGACCCGGCCAGATCATCATATAGTCCGGGTAGTCTTTCATTTTATTAAGAGAATCATACATTTGGTTCGCACCGACTTCAGCAGTTCCGATCATCTTGGCTGCTTCTTCCAATAAGTCCGGTCGACCAATATCTCCGACAAACATAAAGTCTCCTGTAAATATCCCCATAGGCTCGTCGCTGCCGCCGCCGTGATCTGTCAACACAAAAGAGATACTCTCCGGTGTATGTCCCGGTGTATGAACGACTTTTAATTCAACATTACCGACGTGAATCGTGTCCCCATCCTTTAAGTATATCGTGCCTGGCGGCATGTTTTTATATTTCCATTCTTCATCACCTTCATCAGAAACAAAAGCTGATGCATTAAATCGTGTAATCGCATTTCTGAGACCGGAAGCAAAATCAGCATGAATGTGTGTTTCTGTTACATGTGTGATGTTGAATCCTTCTGCTGTCGCTGTGTCCTCATAATCTTTAAGCACGCGTTTCGGATCAATAATAATTGCTTCCTGTGTTTTTTGACAGCCTATCATATAAGATGTCTGCGCAAGCTTCTTATCAAAAAATTGCTTAAAATACATATATAACACTCCTTATTACTTTTAATTAAATGAATAGATTTAAATTGCCGTTTTCTGCATCTCCGATATAAGTACCTACGCCTCCATATGTGACGTTTGGAAGCAGTTCATCTTTGTCAATTGCCATAATATCCATACTCATCGTGCAGGCAATCATTTTAACGCCAAGTTTATCGGCTTTTTCTATCATCTCAGTCAATGCTTCAACCTTTTTCTTTTTCATGACATGTTGAATCATTTTAGAACCAAGACCAAACATGTTCATATTAGATATAGGAAGCTTCGAAGCAGATTTCGGCATCATCATACTCATAACCTTGTCTAAACCGTATTTTTTCTTTTTTGGTGCATCGGGATTTTTAAGAATGTTAAGTCCCCAAAATGTGAAAAACATAGTGACATCTTTACCCATGCCCCGTGCACCGGTCGCGATTATAAATGACGCAAGTGCCTTATCCATATCTCCGCTGAACACGACCATTGTTGCGCCGTCTTTGGTTTCAACCATCTTATGATTAATGTAATCATCCGATTTGGGTGCTTCTTTTTGCAGAACAACAACGACTCGGTCTTCTAATTGTTCATTTTTTAACACTGTATGACCTTTCTTCACTGCCCATGCTTCAATATCTGTGCAAAAACCAAAGTCAGTGACTATGATTTCCATCTGCTGACCGGTTTTTAAACCAACCATTACTTCATCAACTTTTAGAAGTGGTCCGGGACATTGCAGGCCACTTGCTTCAATTTTTACTCGATTTGGGTCTATTCCTGTCTCTGAGTTAGATGTTCTCTGTGTGCGTATATCTGTATGATTACTATCATAATTTCCCGAGTAGGCTGCATAACCATCTTCTAAATTCACGGCATCATACCCTTGTTGCTTTAATATATTTACTGCCGTGTCACCACGTCTACCACGTTGACAGTACACGTGTATCGTTCGATTCTTAGGCAGCTCAGTCGTTCTGTGTTCCAGTTCATTCACAGAAATATTCTTTGAACCAGTAATATGTCCGAGTTCAAATTCTGCCTGCTCTCTGACATCGAGTAAAAATTTCTTTTCCTCGATTAAATGATCTGCATCGTTAATGTGATACGTCTTTTGTGTGTGCTTCATTTTATTATTGTTCCCCTCTCTTATACCTATAGGGGTATAATAACGAATAGATTTTAATAAGTCAAATACCATATGGGGTATATTCTATAAAAATAAAAAAGCAGATGATTATCATCTGCTTTTGTTTAATAATTCAACTGCTTCTTTCACCAGTTCATCCGTATTTTCTTCAGGATTATTCATGGCTTCTTTCACACATTCCACGAGGTTTTCGCTGACAATAACGTTCATCGTTCTATTGAGTGCACTCTTAGCTGCACTAAGTTGGGTAACGACTTCTTTGCAATTCTTACCTTCTTCAATCATTTTTAATGCTCCATTAATCTGGCCTTGGAGACGATTGATGCGATTAATGATGGCTTTATCGTAAACTGTTTTGTTTTCGAGTGCGTTCATAGATAACATCTCCTTTATATGTATATTATGCGTTGTATAGTAATATTTGTCAAATACCCAGGTGGGTATGTTAAGGACATCGTTATCAGTAATGAATATGACAAATGTCATGTATTATTCCTGACATATTCATCTATCTAATACATCCCCAATGTCTCATAATATAAATAGAATAGAAAATAGGGAGATGTTTCTTATCACTAAACAAAAGCAGGCTGAACTAAGAAAATCTGTCATGCCTTATGCGAAGTCTCAGGCAAAGCGCAGTATCATACAATTACTTAATACTATAGTGCCATTTTTCCTACTTTGGTTTTTGGCATATCAAGCACTCAGCATCTCATTCTGGCTCAGTCTGCCATTCAGTATACTGGCTGCCGGATTCATGATTCGTACATTCATTATTTTCCATGACTGTGCACACGGATCTTTCTTTAAGAATAAGAAGGTCAACGATTTCTTCGGCACATTTACAGGCGTCATTACACACTTCGCCTACGACCGATGGAAAACCGAACACGCAATGCACCATGCAACGAGCGGTAACTTAGATAAGCGCGGCATAGGTGACATTTGGGTCATGACTGTTAAGGAATACGAAGAAGCTGGTAGATGGGAGCGGTTAAAGTATCGTCTGTACCGCAATCCAATTGTCATGTTTGGACTTGGCCCATTTTATTTGTTTTTAAATGCGAACCGTTTCAACCGTAAAAAAGCAAAGAAAAAAGAGCGTATGAATACTCACCTTATTACTGCAATTTTAATCACAGTATACCTGTTAATCGGATTCTTATTGGGCTGGCACGTACTGTTGCTTGTACAGTTACCGATTGCTTATATCGCAGGTATGGCAGGCATCTGGTTATTCTATGTTCAACACCAATTTGAAGATTCATACTTTGAAAATGAATCCGAATGGGACTTTGTAAAAGCTGCTGTGGACGGCAGTTCTTACTATAAATTGCCGAAATGGCTCGAGTGGATGACAGGCAGCATCGGCTACCACCATGTGCACCATTTAGCGCCGAGGGTGCCGAACTATAACCTGGAGCAGGCACATGAAAACACACCGCCGCTTCATAAGGCAACGACAATCACGTTGAAAACAAGTCTTGAGTCATTGAAATTCAGACTTTACGATGAAGATGCGAAAATATTCATTACATTTAAAAATATGCGTGAAAAAATCGCAAAC